>JAFTPY010000333.1 GCA_017463035.1 Lachnospiraceae bacterium | reverse complement strand
TCCCGCTTCCACAAAGGTTCCGTACAAAATAACTCCTATACAGGCCACGGGAATTGCCCCGTTCCGTCCCAAAACAGTTTTCCTTAACATATCATACACTGCCATACCGATTAGGGATACATGCAAACCGGAAATCGCCAGAATATGCGAAATCCCGCCCCTGCGATACAGCTCCCGGGTCTCATCGGACAAAAGTGCCCGTTCGCCTAACAGCATGGAAGACACAACTCCCGCACCGTTCTCTCCCAGGTAAGTTGCGTAGCTATTCAACAATTTACTTTTTGCTTGAAATAATGCCTGATTCAGGCAATGATACGAAAAATCCGTAATTCGAATGGTTTTCCCTTGAACTGCTCCCGTAATCCCAAGTGAAAAATAATACGCCTTTGCATCAAATCCTCCGGGATTCGGTGCATTTTCAAACAAACTCCCCTTCCCATATACAAACACACTCTGACCGTACTTTATTTCTCCGTTCTCCGCAAAAAAATCCTCTGTATACACCAACAGATTCCCCACCGGCCGGTACTCCGTTTCCGGAGCGTCATAAGAAGCACATCTTGCATTTTTTAACTCCAGCCGGACACCGTTCGACGTCCGGCAAATCTCCGAAACCGTTCCTTCCGCCAGCACCTCCCGTCCGGCTTCCGTACAGGCTTCGAATGCAGTCACATTGTTTTCGTACAAACGTACTTCCCGGCTCATTACAAAATACCCCAGGAGTAAAAACACCGGAACTACAATCAATAGCCGGTCTGCCGCCGATATCCGTCGCCGCCCCTTATGCAGCGTTCGTAAAAAAAACACATAGCCGATGATAAGCACAACCGTCATTCCGAACGTAAGCCAGCCGGAATACCTTGCAGCCACAACGCCCATAACAAAAGCGGCGGCACAGAGTACCGCCGGTCGTTTCATTCTGATTACCCGCTTCCCTATCATAAAACTCTTTCCTCTTATTCTTCTCTTATTCTTTTTCAACCACATTCAGATTCCGTTCATATACCCCGGTCAAATCCATGGTCTGATACAGTTTTTCCTGTTTCCCCTCTACCAGAAACTGTACCTGATAAATCCCCGGCAACTCCGCCAGTGTATTTACAACGGAATAAAGAACCACCTCTTCCGAAACATCCGGAAGCTTGTCTAAAAACTCTTTACTGAAATCTACGGTACAAACATTATCTTTGGTTGATACCGAGCGTATCTTCACCTTATCGGAAAGTACCGCCTGCATATCTGCTTCGATAGGTCCGTTAATTAACTGCTGTAAAACAATCTTTTCTTCCGCCTCCGAACCGGTATAAGGAATCTTTAAATTGGAGGCCACAAGCCCCGTTCCATCCTGATTCGCATAATAAATCTTTGCATACAAATACTGATAATAATTTGCCTCCGGGCCGGTACTGTCGATAAAATCCGTCTCCTTCATAATCCCCACCGGCATCTTCTGGGCATTCATCAGCGGCTGTCCCGCCACATAAATCTCCACCGCATCAATCTTTTCTGTCTGGCACAACGTCTTTACGATGGCCGCCCGCATCAGTACCTCACGTACCCCGGAAACGCTCCCGTAGCTTTCATCAAATAAAAGAGTTGCCAGGCCGCTTGCCTCGATAAATACCTCCGGTAATTTCACAGACTCCGGTATTGCGCTGATACGTTCTTTTCCTAACGGAGTACACAATTTCTGTAACAGTTCCGCTGCCAGTTTGTAGCCGTCCTCTTCTTCCGTCACATACCATTCCCGCAACAGCCCTGTTTCGGTTTCGTCCGGATAATACAGAAGAATGTCTCCCTCCCATAAAGTAGGCTCCGGGCTCTTTTTACAACCACAGACAAGCAAAAGCAATATAAAAACTACCGTTATCCATTCTTTTCGTTTCATCGCCTTCCTCCTTACTGTACCGTCATTACAAAACTGAGCGGAATACGCACCGTAAAAATGGAACCGACGCCCGGTATACTTTGTACTTTAATCGATCCTCTATGCATCTGTACCGCACCCTTTGTAATGGAAAGCCCCAAACCGGTACCTCCCGTCTCTCTGGAACGCGCTTTATCTACCCGATAAAAACGGTCAAACACCAAACCCTGTTCTTCTTCCGGAATACCGACACCCGTATCCTCTATTTTCACATAGAAGAAGCGATGATCGGCATTTAACGAAACCATAACCTTACCTCCGTCGCGGTTATACTTAATGGCATTTTCAATCAGATTGGAAAACACCAACGAAACCTTTACTTCATCCACTTCCGCAACCACGGTCCGGTAACTCTCAAATACCATTTCGATACCGCGCTTCAACGCCAAAGGTTTCAGACGCTTTAAGATAACCTCCAGAAGTTCATTAATATTGACCTCCGCAATGTTCAGTTCTCCGGAGGTTTTATCCAGTTTTACCAGAGATAACAAATCATTTACGATTTTTGCCTCCCGGTCAATCTCGGCATTGATATCCGTAATAAACTCCCGGTACATCTCAATCGGAACATCCGGCTCCAATATCAGCGAATCTGACAGCACCTTGATGGCCGTCAAAGGCGTCTTTAATTCATGAGACACATTGGATACAAATTCCTGTCTGGATTTCTCCGTAGCCGCTGCCCGCTCCATCATACGATCCACCGCTTCCGCAATCTGACGTACCTCCGCATAGTTGTCATCTTCGGTAACACGGGTACCGTCATTTGCTTCCGTAATATCGTCAATACGTCCCGCAAGCGTACGCAAAGAACCGGTCATTCCGCCGGAAACTACCGTCGAAACCACCAGAAGAATCATTCCGGCACACGCCGACAACAATATGGTGTTATTCTGAAATTGTTTCTGTTCTTCAATAATGTCTCCGAAAGAAGCCTCCAAAATCATTGCTCCGATTACCTGTCCCGTACTTTCCGCGCTGGCTCCCAGTACAATCGGCAATACAACCTCCGCAACGCCCTCTTCTTCGTTATAATATGTGCTTGTTTCACCGTTCAGTGCAGAAATCGGTTCCTTAGAAACCAAGGTTTTGCCATCCTGCCGTCCCGTGGTATCCTTCACAACCACAAGACCGTTATTTACCAACATAACATTCCCGTCCAACATATCCGCCAGAGTATAAATCCGTGCCGTAACCTCTGCCTGCGATTGCTGTTGAAGATATCCGTTTTGAGCAATCAACCCGGCCAGTGTCGTTCCGTGCTCCTTCACCTGCTCCAAACGGGTTTCATAGCTTTGACTCCAGTGCATTGCCTGCAACAGCTTCATTCCGATATACAAAGGAATCATCCCTGCCGCAAACACAATACATAACAACCGGGCCCTCATACTTCTTCCGGCTCTTATCATTTTTTTAACCCTTGAAAAAATAGCCAACCCCCCATTTTGTATGTATGTAATCCGGCTCACTCGGATTCTGTTCAATCTTTTCACGCAACCTTCTCACGTGTACGTCAACGGTTCTCACATCGCCCGGATACTCATAGCCCCACACAATGTTTAACAAATTCTCTCTGCTGTACACCTTATTGGGATTTGTCATCAAAAGCTCCAGCAAATCAAACTCTTTTGCGGTAAGATTAACCTCCTGTCCGCGCAAAAACACGCGACGGCCGTCTTTCTCCAGACGAATATCCCCCGCAGACAAGATATTTTCTTCCGAGGCAGCCTCCGACTGTTTTCTGCTGCGTCGCAAAATAGCCTTAATCCTGGCCTTTACCTCCAATATATTAAACGGCTTCGTAATATAATCATCCGCACCGTATTCCAACCCCATAATCTTGTCGATGTCCTCGCTCTTTGCGGTCAGCATAATAATCGGCACATCGGAAAACTCACGAATCTGCTGGCAAACCTCAAATCCGGAAAGCTTCGGCAGCATCAAATCCAAAAGTATAACATCATAGGAAGTGTCTCTTGCCGCCGCAACCGCTTCTTCCCCGTCATAAGCACAGTCTACCGCCAAGCCTTCCTGCTCCAGACTGAACTTAATTCCCTTTACGATTAACTTTTCATCATCTACCACCAAAACTCTCTTCTCCATCGTTCCACCTCGTTATTCTGCAACAATCTCTCCGCGAATCCGTTCAAACACCGCATCTCCGATTCCGGATACCTTCTTCAGTTCCTCAATCTTCTGAAACCGGCCTACCTTTTCCCGATATTTTAAAATACTCTCCGCTTTCGCCTCGCCGATACCGCTTAATGTCATTAGCTCCGAAAGACCGGCCGTATTCAGATTGACCTTCGTACCGGCACCGCTTCCGTACAGTCCTTCTGTCTCCGAAAGACCGCCTCCGGTACCTTCCGTCCGTTCCGGCAAAGAAAGACCTTTTGTTTCCTCCATTGTCGGAACATAGATTTTCTGCCCATCCGCGAGCTCTGCCGCCAAATTGTGAAAGGTCCTATCCGCACCTTCCCGGAACCCTCCGGCAGCCTTGATTCCGTCCGTCACTCTGCTTCCGGCAGGCAGGGCATACACGCCCTCCTCCGAAACCGCTCCGCAAATGTGCACGTACAGCGTTATCGCGGATTCCTCACGCTTTGCAACACTTTCTCCGCGATGTTCGCTGTCTTCCTCTGTTATCTTTTCAGGCAAGTCAGGGGACACATCCCCAACCTTTGTCTCCGTTCGCACGGCATCCGGGTGCATTTCAAGCTCAACCTCAGCCTTCTTCCCAAAAGGGCTGCAAAACAGAAGATACGACACCCCGCATACGATTACAAAGCCAACCGCCGAAACTGCTTTCATTTTTTGTTTTTTGTCCATAGTTCCTCCCATCGGGGACTTTTACGGACCTGTTCTCTCACTTTCTATTGTAACGGAACTTTTTCAAAAAAACAAGTGGTTTCTCCCTTACTTGTCTCCTGCGGATTTAAACCATATCACCCCACCGGCGGTTACTGCCGCCGCACAAAGCTTCTGCCAGGAAAACGGTACCTTCTCCGTTCCGAACAAACCAAACACTTCAATCAAATAAGAGGCTATGAGTTGTGCGGTCACAATAAACATAGCTGACTTCGCCGGTCCTAGTATTGCTACGCTTTTAATCACCGTAAATGTAATAAATGCCCCTAAAACACCTCCGAGCAGGAAATACTTCGGACTTACCTGCAACAGTGAACCGATCGGCTTTTCCTTCCCTGAAACAAACCAGGCAATGACGCACACCGTCAATGCCGAAAACTGTACAAATCCGGTCGCCGTCCAGATACTCGTCTGCTTTGTCACACCCGCATTCCAAACACCTTGTATACTCATAAGCGCTCCGGAAATAATCGCAATCAGAAATCCCAACATAATTCTACCTCCTTATTACGGGAAGTATGTGCACATTTTTTACAAATATTCCGCGAAAAAGGGTTGTAATTCCGCAACGGATATGCCAAGATAATAGCAAAGCCCTGCAAGGCACTTGCGGGCAAATAAAAAAGCAAGGGAATATGGCTCATGAACAGAAGCACAAACACCGGTACTTTATTTAGAAAGCAAAAGCGCTATCTCGCAGGTCGAATCCTTGCCCTGCTTCTTTTATTCTGTCTTTCTCCCTTCTCCCGCGTATTTTACAGTATGGCAGTCATGGGGATTTACAGCAAGATGAACGAAAGAACCAGCCTTCTGCATACAGAAGGAATCGAACTTTCCATTCCCGGCGGTCTTACCACCCTGCGTTCCGACTGGTATCCCTTTGTTATGACCTTTGAAGCAAACAGCGGATTTCGCCGTTTTACCGGCAATTCCTCCCTGGATTTGACCATTCTTTACAACTTTCCTGCCTTTTCCCCCACAAAGGGTTGCAGCCGGCTTTATGACACCGCATCCCCGTATTACAACAGCTTTTACGGGGCCTATCTGGTAAAGGACGAAGACGGCGGTGCTTACGGCTTTACCCGCCGTAATGACGGTTCTTTCTATCCGGACGCTTCCGCTGTGGCAGAGGTACCGAAATATGACTTTTGGCAACTGGTACTGTCCGAATTCGGCCTTACAAGGTCGAATGCCGTGTTTGACTGGAACATTACGGACATTTCAAAGCCTCTTTCCTATGCCGGCGAGGACGGCTTTTACCGCATGGACGCCACCCTTACCGTAAACGGCTCCTCCCATGAATACAACGGATTTACCCAGTCCTATCTACAGTACGGGAAACCGAATTTTCCGGTAACAAATCCGTTGACTCCCGTACCCATGTACGGCAGACTGTACGGCAAATATCTGGAGGACAAGCAGGTATCGCTATTTTTCTATATTGTGGCGGCTGACAAGGAGGTTTTGGAGGACTGCGACCGTGAACTCCTTTCCAAGAGCGCTCTGGCTTACTGATTTCCGGGAATAGCCACGTGCTATTGCTTGCGTCCCGGATCGTTTCGAAAAAAGCAAAAAACATACAGGGATAGTATCCATGTTGTATTCGGATACTATCCCTGTTTCTCTCTTATTCGGTTCTATTCCGATGCGCTATGACAGTTTTTCACAGCCGTAACGCTTCACAATATACGCCCTCACACTTGTGTCACGTTCTGCCAATTCATTGCAGGCATCAACAACGGCCTTTTTCTTTTCAAGAATCGCATTCCCATCCGCACCTTCTGCGCCGAAACGCCGTAAGTAGCCCTTCAGACAATCGTAAACCACATACTCCTGAAGCAGAAGTTCTTCGTTTCCCATACGTTTTCTCATATCTGCCAACGCCTCAGCCAGGTCGAGAGATTTCTTTCCCTTCTCCTCAAAAGTACACTCCGTGCAGAACCAAATCTCCTTCATCTTCTTATCCGTTGCAAAGCATGCAAGCTCATACATGTTCTGCTTCAAATGCAAACCGAATTCCGGTGTATCTTTTGCAAACAACTGCTCCGTTTTCTGGTCACGGGTATCATACCAGTTCGGATATTTCTCACGGTAAATCGTAAGAGCCTCTTCCGTTTTTTCCTCCGCATGAAGCAGCTTTGCCCTCATGTTCCAGGCATTCAACCGTACCGTTTCCTCGGTACAACCGTTTAAAATCTTATCGCAGATAGCAAGAAATTCCTCCTTATGGGCAAGCAGCGCCTCCTTATCGTTGTCGGCCATATCCCCCGCAAGATTCCACATATAATAGTGCATCACCAGATAATCGTTCGGATAATCCCCGTAGGCCTTTACGATTACTTCCCGGGCCTTCGTCGGCTCCGTCAGCCACAGGCTTCGGTAATACTCCAACGTCTCCGCAATCTCTGCCTGCACTCTCTCCTCATCATATCCCATCAGTTCGTCCAGGCTTACGCCGAAATAGTGTGCCAAAGGAAACAACAAGGTAATATCGGGATACGTCTCACCGCGCTCCCATTTACTTACCGCCGTTACCGAAATCCCCAACACCTCTGCAATCTGCTCCTGGGTTACATTCTTTGCTTTCCGCAATCTCTTTATGTTTTCTCCGATTCTGATTTCCATAATGATCTCTCCTTTCGAAATAGACATTTCTATATTCCTTATCAAACACAAGCCGGCCTGCTTATACTTATATCATAACAGAAACCATAAGAAAGTACAGAACTTGTCAGGAAACTCCAATTTAACTTCCGGTTCATTTTATCCCTCTTCGCGTTACTTGTGATTTTTCTCCTCCCGACCGTTTCGGAAACACTTTTCCTATTGTAAAAACGGACTGCCGCTTACCGCAACAGCCCGTAAATCGCTTTCGTCATGCTCTTTTTCTCTTTATATCACGCTTTTTAAGCACCATATAACTCACCAGACATATCACCGCCCCAATCAACACACCGCCGAAAATCAAAAAGGCGCAGTGCATGAAAAACTCATCCGGCAGCAGTAAAATAATCGGATCTGTGCGATAATCGAAAATCCAGTAGTCATTGTTAAAAAACAACTCGTGAAAAATTACAAACACTTTGTCCCAGAACAGTGCAACCAGAATGCCCAACACCACCGGCAGTCCGCAGGACACAATGGCCGTCATTTTCAGGTAACGGTACTCTTTTTTCTTTGCCATAAACACAATCCCGGCCACACCGAGAACACTTCCGAACACTGCCAGATACTTGAAGATATCAAAGATTTCCTTTACCTCTTCAAAGTGAATCCTTCCGCTTTCGGACATCGGCAAAGTCGGAAAGGAAAGTTCCCCGTCCTTCCATTCCATATTATAGTCAATGAGTGCATCGTAGTTCTCCCTGATTTCCGCCTCCGGGTATCCGGAATACGCCGAAATCTCGAGAGTCTTCATGTCGTGGTAATACAACGGACGGAACGCAAGCGTTCCCACCACGGAAATACCGATAATCGCTATTGTCAATACCAGGGCCAATCCCGCCTGCGCCCACCAAAGTCCTTTTTTCATACGGTCACACCTCACTTCTTCGCTCTTTCTTTCCCATTATAAAACAAAGCGCCCTTCCATGCAAGGATGGAAAGACGCTTTCTCTTATTCTTTTTAGATCAGGTGGCAAAGCCCGCAAACTGATTCTGATACAGCTTTGCATATTCGCCGTTCTTCTCTAAAAGCTCCTCGTGGTTTCCTTCCTCCACGATAACACCGCCCTTTAATACTACAATCTTATCCGCATCGCGAATGGTAGACAAACGATGCGCAATAATCAGGCTGGTACGATTCTTCATAAGAGCAAGCATTGCCTGCTGGATGTGCATCTCGGTACGGGTATCTACGTTGGAGGTTGCTTCATCCAGAATCAAAATCTGCGGATTTGCAATAACCGCACGGGCAATGGCAAGAAGCTGGCGCTGTCCCTGGGATAAGTTACTGCCGCCTTCCGTCAATACCGTATCGTAGCCGTCCGGCAGACGCTCGATAAACTTATCCGCCTTTGCGGTCTTTGCCGCAAACTTAATTTCCTCTTCCGTAGCATCCGGATTTCCGTAACGGATGTTGGCGCGGATGGTATCCGCAAACAAAACCGTATCCTGCAAAACAATCGCTATAGAATCACGAAGCGTCTTCTTCGGAAGCTCCGTAATGTCCATACCATCCACATAAATCTTACCGCCGTCCAATTCATAGAACCGGGTCAACAGATTTACCACCGTGGTCTTACCTGAACCGGTAGCACCTACAATAGCAATTCTCTGGCCCTTCTCAACGGAAAGGTTCATGCCCTTTAATACCGGCTCATCCGGCACATATCCGAACTCGATATCCTTGAACTCGATATTTCCCTTAATCTGACTTACCTCCACATCAAGGGTACCTTCATCAATTTCGTCCGGCGTATCCATAATCTCGAAAATACGCTCCGCGCCTGCCAACGCGGTCATAATGGACGCATACTGGTTTGCAATTTCGTTAATCGGACGATTAAACTTCTTGGAATACTGAAGCATCGCCTGAATATCACCCGGCGTCATCCCGCTGCCGTTTACCATAAAGAATATACCGAAAGCCGCAACCAATACATACTGTAAATTTCCGAGGAAGTTCATGCACGGTCCCATAATAGAGCCGAACACTCTGGATTTAATACTGGTCTTACGAAGTCCCTCGCTGATTTCATTAAATCGCTCAATGGATTCTCCTTCCTTACCGTAAGCCACAACCGTCTTATAACCGATTACCATTTCTTCTACTTCGCCGTTTAACTTACCAAGAAGCATCTGCTGCTCTACAAAATAGCGGCGCATAAACTTCGCAAGCTTACCGGATACAAGCAAGGTAAGCGGTACGGTAACAAAGGCTACCAGCGTTACAATCCAGTTACAACGGAGCATAAAGTACAATGCGCCGAAAAACGTCAAAATACTGGAAAACAGCGACGCAATGGACTGGGAAACCGCATTGGATACGTTCTCTACGTCATTGGTCATACGGGACATCAAATCACCGTGGCGACGATTGTCGGTCTCCGCAATGGACAAACGGCTGATTTTTGCAAACAAATCGTTACGCATGGCAAATACCGTATCCTGGGAAATCTTCGCGGATAAAATACTCTGTAAATAGGTAAAGCCCGCACTGAAGGCAAATAATATAATCATCTTCAGCAAAATCTGTTTTAAGCCGTCAAAGTCAACCGTAAACTTCCCGTTTACCAGTTTGATGGTATCGATTGCCTGCCCCTGTAAGGTCGGTCCGAACAAATCCAATACCGTTACCGCACTCATGGTAAGCAAAAGCGCAATCAAAAAGTACTTACTTCTGCCGATGACCTTCACCAGACGAAGCAACGTTTTCCCGGTATTCTTCGGCTTTTCTTTATTGAGACGGGCACCCATCGGACCTCCCGGACCTCTGCGCCCTCCCGGGCCGAATCCCGGCCCCTGTCCCGGACGTCCTTGCGGCATTCCCTGTGGCATCTGTCCCTGAGGTGGTTTGTTCTGATTACTCATTTGCAGCACCTCCTTCCATATACGCACCGGACTTCATCTGAGAATCATAAATGTCACGGTAGGTCTCACTGCACTGTAACAACTCCTCGTGAGTTCCGCAGTGCAAAATCGTTCCTTCTTCCAATACAGCGATTCTGTCTGCCTGCTTTACACTGGCAATACGCTGTGCAATCATAATAATTGTGGTATCGTCAAGCTTCTCCTTTAAGGCACGCTGAAGCTTACCCTCTGTTACAAGGTCAAGTGCCGAGGTAGAATCATCCAAAATCAGCACCTCCGGCTTACGAAGCATGGCTCTTGCAATGGATACACGTTGCTTCTGACCGCCGGAAAGAGAAGCTCCCTTTTCCGCAATAAAGGTATCGTACTGCTCGTTAAAGCCTTCGATAAAGTCCGCCGCCTGGGCAATGGTGGCCGCTTCTTTGATTTCATCCATAGTCGCTTCCGGATTACCCCAACGGATATTGTTGGCTACCGTATCGGAGAATAGTTCACTCTTTTGCATGACATAACCGATTTTCTCACGAAGTGCATTCAACTCATATTCCTTTACATCCACTCCGTCAAAAAGCACGGTTCCCTCCGTCGCATCGTAAAAACGCGGCAGAAGATTGACAAGGGACGTCTTACCGCAACCGGTGGCACCGATAATGGCAAGGGTCTCGCCCTGATTGATTTTCAAATTAATATCATGAAGTACCGGATCACCGTTGGTTCCCGGATAGCGGAAGGACACATTCTTAAACTCGATGGTTGCCTTTCCGGTACCCTCCGTAACACTACCGACTTCAATTACCGGATCCGCATCGATTACCTCATTAATACGAACTGCGGATGCCATGTCACTAGATACGGACTGGAACATCATGGAAACCAT
>JAFTPY010000332.1 GCA_017463035.1 Lachnospiraceae bacterium | reverse complement strand
TGTAGGGGTGAGTCATTTATTGGACTCAATTGAGAGCGGAGACCTGATTCGGATGGATGGAGAAAAGGGAACGGTTGAGATATTGGAGAAAAGAGCGGAGCAGACCGGAAATGAAATGCGTTAAATTTGAGTTTGAGAAAAACTATATTAAGGACTTTATCGGACTGCCCCGGAGGTTGTACGATGCCGACTGCAATACGGAGAATCCGGATGAGGTTAGGCAGCTGCTGACCGGTAAGCATCCTTTAAGCAAGTACTTTACACTGGATAAATTTCTTATTTACCGGGGAAAAGAAGCGGTGGCAAGGTTCGTAATTACCACTTATCCTAACGACACTACCGCTTATCTGGGCTTTTTCGAGTGTGTGGAGGAGGACGCGACAGCGAAATATGCTTTTGAGGTAATTCAAGAATTTGTAAAGGGACGATATGATAAAATCATAGGGCCGGTGGATGCATCCTTTTGGATAAAATATCGGTTGAAAATAAATTGCTTTGACCGGGAACCGTATACGGGTGAGCCCTACAACAGGGAGTACTATCCGCGGCTGTTTCGTAACAACGGCTATCAGGTCTGTGAGCATTATATTTCCAATCACTATCTGCCTATCGAGCAGGAGTATGTGAACGAAAAATGCGCCGGACGATACGAGGCGTTTCTGCAAAAGGGTTATCGCATTGTAAGTCCCGATATGCAGAACTTTGACAGTATATTAAAAGAGCTGTACGGCTTGCTGACAAAGCTGTATCGGAATTTTCCCATTTATAAGGATTTATCCTTGGAGGATTTTGTGGGAACCTTTCAAAGCTATAAGCTGATTTTGAATCCCTCTATGGTGAAACTGGCATACTACCGGGATACTCTGGCAGGCTTCTTCATCAGCGTGCCGAATTATTCCAACAAGGTGTATCACCTGACACCGCGAAATCTGATCCGGATTATGAAAACGAAGAAGAGTCCAAAGGAGTACGTGATGCTGTATCTTGGAGTAGATGAGGGACATGCGGGATTAGGAAGTGCGCTTTCCCACAGCATTATTGAGGCCCTGCGTGAAAACGGTGCTACCAGTATCGGTGCACTGGCAAGAGACGGTAAGGTGACCCAGAACTATGTGAGCGATAAGATTGCGGAAAGATACGAATACGTACTTTTTGAGAGAAAGCTATGAAGCGGTGATTGGAACATTTGACGAAGTAAAAGTCGAAATTTGAACGAAAAAAGTCTCTAACGTGCAGTTTTTCCTATTCCTTATTGTATGGAAATGTGATAGAATCCTTTTATGCTTTTCAGGATACAATGAGGAGAAGAATAAGAGTGATAAAACAGAGTTGGAATAGGTTGTAAATTGAAGTACCACGCTGAGAACCCGGGATACCTGTCTGGGACTACAGCGGGGTACTTATTGTTTTATCTGTCATTTATTCCGGGGTTTCGGCAATACTGTTTAGTGTAAAAATAAGGAGGAAACAGATTTGATGACTTACTTTAATCGGTCCGTAGAGGATACGGCACAGGAGCTTTGTGTAGGCATATCCACAGGTCTTACATCACAAGAAGCGCAGGAGCGTGGCGAAAAATACGGAAAGAACCGGCTGGAGGGCGGTAAGGAAAAGACTATCTTACAGATGGTGCTGGAGCAGCTGAAGGACTTCATGGTATTGATTTTGCTGGTTGCGGCGGTGGCTTCCGTGATACTGGGCGAGACTCTGGAGGGCGTTATTATCATTGCCATTGTTGTATTGAATACCATTTTAGGTGTATATCAGGAGAACAAGGCAAGTAATGCTTTGAAGGCACTGAAGGAAATGGCAAGTCCCCACGCGAAGGTACTGCGTGACGGAAATGTTGTACAGATTGCATCCTCGGACGTGGTTCCGGGCGATATCGTGATTCTGGAGGCGGGAGATTACATTCCGGCGGATTTACGATTGATTGAGACGGTGAATCTCAAAATTGATGAGGCGGCGCTGACCGGAGAGTCCGTTCCTGCGGAAAAGGATGCCACGGTAGTGCTGAAGGATGATGCGGTTCTCGGTGACCGTGTGAACTGTGCATATATGGGTACCGTAATCACCTACGGACGAGGAAAAGGTCTGATTACGGATATCGGTATGAATACCCAGATGGGTAATATTGCAGGAATGTTGAGCAATGTACCGGATGAAACAACCCCCTTACAGAAGAAGCTGGACAGTCTCGGAAAGCTTTTGGGAACGGTTTGTCTGGCAATTTGTGCCATTATTTTCCTGTTGGGACTGCTGCACGGTATGGAGCTGTTTGATATTTTCATGACATCCGTGTCTCTTGCGGTTGCGGCGATTCCCGAGGGCTTAACCGTAGTTGTTACGGTGGTTCTTGCCATGGGAATGCAGAAGATGGTAAAGTGTAACGCCATCATTAAGCGGTTGAGCGCGGTGGAAACCTTGGGAAGTACTACGGTTATCTGCTCCGATAAGACCGGAACCCTGACCCAGAATAAGATGACAATCCAGAAGCTGTATGACGGTGAGCATATTTACAATGTCAGCGGAAGCGGCTACAGCCCCGTCGGTGAGGTGACCGGTGTGGATGGTGCAGTACCCGGTGACACCGTAAAGAAGGTGGTAGAAGGCGGTGTGCTCTGTAATGACGCGTCTTACCAGCCGGAGAAGGAAAGCATTATCGGCGATCCTACTGAGGGTGCGATGGTGGTTCTGGCTCATAAGTGCCGTATGTATAAAACCGAGTGGGAGATGAAATATCCCCGTATTCAGGAGATTCCTTTTGACTCCGACAGAAAGCTGATGTCAACCTTCCATGAAATGGACGGACGCATCATTATGTATACCAAGGGTGCGCCGGATG
>JAFTPY010000331.1 GCA_017463035.1 Lachnospiraceae bacterium | reverse complement strand
GTGTGCCGATTCCGTATCTGTTGCCGGAGCCGATACGAAGACTGCCGCACAGGTATTGGTTACAGGTTATAAGGCATCGGTGCAGTCCGTTACTCCGGGAAAAGATTTTACGTTGACAATAACGTTAAAAAATTATAGCAAAGAGTCTTCGGCGGAGAATGTACTTGTAACACTGAATAATCCGGCGGGAGTAGCTCCGCAATACGGAACAGTCAGTGTTGCCCGTATTGATTCCGTTAAACCAAACAGTACTGCTGATGTTGTTTTTAAGCTGACATCCGATCAAGGACTGTCTGCGTCTAATTTTAATTTTACGGTGGGGATTGCGAGCAGCGGCAGTTCCGTCAGTACTCAGATCAGTATTCCGGTAGCGGAGAAACCGGAGGTTTGTGTTACCGGGTATACTGTCACTAAGACTCCGATTGTACCGGGGGATGAGTTTACCGTTACATTGACAGTCAGAAATTTCAGTAAAAAAACAACAGCAAAAAATGTTGTGGTTGCGTTATCGAATCCTTCCGGTGCGATACCGGAATACGGTACGGTAAATACTGCAAGAATCGAAAGTATTGCCCCGGATGATTCTGTTGAGGTTGAGTTTACTTTTTCCGCCACCTCCGATTTGACGACAAATGAAGTATATTTTACCGCAACAGTTACCGGTGACTTAGTATCTTCAACCACGCAGTTCAGTATTCCGGTTAAGAAAATGGCGCAGCTGTATGTCGCAGGATATGAGTTGACCAACACGACTGTTGTACCGGGAAATGATTTTACACTGAAGGTACAGATTAAGAACCAAAGCACAGATGTTACCGCAAAAAATGTTTTGGTTATGATTACGAATCCGACCGGGGTAATACCGGAATATGGGAAAGTAGGAACTGTGGTTATCGATGCTTTGGCACCGGGAAGTACAGAGGAGGTAAGTTTTCGATATTCATCTGATTCGAGTATCAAGACATCGGATTTAAATTTCAGTGTAGGTGTATTTTATGATAATTTCTCCACCAGTGCACAAATTCGTGTTCCGGTCGGAAAGATGACGGACTTTGGAGTTGAAAAATCGTCTATGCCTGAGCAGTTGTTGGTAGGGAAGGTCGGATATGCGAACGCCGTGATAGAGAATTTGGAAGACACCGGAGTAAGTAATGTTGTTATGGTAGCCCGTTGCAAAGGAGAGGATATTGCTACGGCAAATATCGGAACCATATCGGCAAGGACTGTTAAGACGCAATCACTTAGTTTCGGGTTTGAAGAAGCAGGACAGTATGCGATGGACTTGCTGCTTACCTATACAAACGGAGAAGGACAAAACAAGGAGTTTTTGATAGCGTCAAGCATTGTTGAGGTTGTGGAGGAAGAGGAACTTATCAAGGATAATGATGAGGGTGATACAAAACCGATAGATATTCCGGAACCGGAGCAGGAAAAGGGCGTTAACAATATTCTCTTGTTGAGTGTCAGCGGAGTATTGCTGATCGGTTTATGTTGCGTGATTCTTATCTTGTTGTATAGGAGGAAAAAGTGAAGGAAGAAAAAGAAGTTCGGGGCATTGAAGAGCAGGATTTTGATATCATAGAAAATGCGGTTGTAGCTCTTAGAGAAGTTTGGAAGAAGAAATTGTTAATTATTCTTGTTACGATTGCCGGGTTTTTAATGTCGATTGTTTTTATGAGTATTAAAGGGAATTCTACCAATTATTATTCTTCCGCTACTTTGTTCAGTGCGGTATACGGTTCCTATTCCGATACGACAACGGGTGTGGCAGCCATGAACCGGTATGCGGAGTTGATTAAGAGTTCCCGCGTTTGCAGCAGAGCGGCCCAGAGTTTGGAGGGTTACAACATTACATCTGCGGAATTACGTCAGATGGCCTCTGACGGTTCCATCAGGGTTTCGGGAGCAAGTACGAATTCTACATCGTACGGTTACAAATTAACAATTTCTGTATATTCCGAGTCAAAGGAGCAGATTCTTGCGATTACGAATGCCATGGCGACTGCCTTTGCGGCAGAGTTAAACGATTTGCTCGGATCCCAGACCATTCAGGTAATGGACGAGGCAACCGGTTATGCTTCGTATAATACATTGAATGTGACATTGTATGTTCTTTTGTTTATGGGAGCTGCTTTTGTATTATCCTGCGGTTTGATATTCGTATGTGCCTTCTTTTCTCCTTGGGTAAGGAGTGTAGCGCAGTGTGAGCAGGACAATGATCTGATTCTCGGAATGTTGCCGTATACCAAAAATAAATAGCTGCGGTTTTGGAGGATACTTATGTTTAAATTAAGCGTTATCATCCCGGTATACAATACAGAGCAGTATTTGGAAGCTTGTTTGGATTCGGTGTTCGGGCAGACCTTAAAGGAGATAGAGGTCATTTTAGTGAACGACGGATCTACGGATTCTTCGTTGAAAATAATGGAGAAATATCAGGCCCAATATCCGGAACGGGTCAAGCTTTTGTCTAAGGAAAACGGGGGTCAGGCAACCGCGAGAAATATGGCGATTCCGCTTTGTACCGGGGAATATATAGGGTTTGTGGACTCGGATGATTATATTGAACCGGAAATGTATGAAGGCATGTACCGAAAAGCAAAGGAAACAGATGCGGATTATGTGGAGTGCGATTATGTGAATGTTAAGGTGAATAATCGCGGAGAACAGGAGCGAATCGCCGATTATGGCAGTCGCGTCAGGGAATATACGAGTAAAGAGGATATGTTTATTGATCCGATGCTTGCACCTTGGAATAAGATTTATAAGCGCACTCTTTTAGAAGAAAGCGATGTTCGCTTTCCGGAGGGTTATATTTACGAGGATACTGCTTTTTGCCTGAAGGCAATTTCGCTTATAAGAAAGTTTGCTTTTGTACCGGAAAAATATGTTGTTCATTATTTTCGCGGCGGTTCTACGATGAATGTAAATAAGTCGAGACGGGTATCTAATATATTTCCGGTGTTGAAGGATGTGATTTCCTTTTATCAAAAGCATGATTTGTTTGAAAAGTATTATCCGGAGCTGGAGTATGAAATCGTGAAGATATTGTTGTGCAGTTCCATGATACGAATTTCGGAGATTCCGGATAAACAGCTCAGAAAACAATACTGTAAAGATACGTGGGAGATGGTTTTGGAGTATTTTCCAAGGTATAAAAAGAACACCTATATGAAGCAAAAAGGAATGAAGAATCTGTATATGAAATGTGTATACGGTTGGAATATTGTATTATTTTGCAGGTTGTTTGGGTTGCGGAGACAAGAGGTATGATTTCTTTTTTTAAAAAAATATTCAGCAAAAAAATTATGGATATGGCGCTGGAACAGTTCGGTGCGGTTTCGGTCAAGTCCTTTCTGGGGTATGCATTGCTGGGCGTAGGGATTGTGCTTATAATAGCGCTGCTTTGTTATCTGTACAAGCATAAAATACGACTCAGCAACCTGCTTGCGGGGATTGTGATAGCGTTATACGGTGCGGTTATGTTACAGCTTACTCTTGTTTGCAGAGAGAGCGGCAGCAGAATCGGTATTGAGTTGGATTTGTTTCACGGATTGACAGGACCGGACAATGATTTTCACTGGTTGATGCTTGCCTATGTGGTTTTAAACTGTATGATGTTTATTCCATATGGTTTTGCACTTTCCCTCTTTTCGGGGATTAACGAAAGAAAGGCCGGGATGCAGTGTATATTGGTACTGTTAATCAGTTTGGCAACCAGCTTGTTTATTGAGATAACTCAGTTGATTACCCAGCGGGGATATTACGAGGTACAGGATTTGTTTTTTAATACGATCGGCGGAGGATTCGGCTGGGTTTTGTTTCAAATCATCTACCAAATCGGTAAAATGATGCTGAGAAAGCGGGAGGAATAGGATGTTTACTTACCTTATTTTGCATTATAAGAATGCGGATGTTACAGAACAGTGTTTGGATTCATTGTTAAAACCGGATTCGCAGGACTCGAATATGGTAGTGGTTGACAATGCTTCGAATAACGGAAGTTACGAGAAGTTGTTAGAAAAATATGGCGCTAATAAAAGGATTCACTTTATTAAAAACGAAGAGAATTTGGGATATGCGGCAGGAAATAATGTGGGATTCCGATATGCGAAGGAAACCTTGGGTGCGGACTGGATTGTTTTGCTCAACAATGATGTGGTAGTTGAGCAAAAGGACTTTCAGAAGACGGTGCTGGAGGAGTACAAAAAGCATTCATTTTATCTGGCCGGTCCGGATATTGTCACACCGGAAGGGAACAGTCAGAATCCATATTTAATGGAATGTCCGGATAAAAAGGCCATCCGGAAGAAGTTACTTCACGACTATATTGTACTCGGACTTATGAAAATACATTTACAGCAGGCGATAAAAAAACTGCTTCATTATGACGGAAGTATCTTTCAGCCGAATGAAACACCGACCATAGAAGATTTTCATGGAGTATTGCATGGAAGTTGTTTGATTTTTTCTCCGGATTTTATCCGGGAATTTAACGGATTGTACGGCGGAACCTTTTTGTATTGCGAGGAAGAGATTCTTTGCTATATTTTAAATAAGCTGAATTGCCGGTATACATATTTAAAATCCGTGCAAGTAATTCATAAGCATTCCGTAAGCATGAAACGCGAGATTAAAGACGAGAACCGCAGAAAAGAGCTGGAGCTCAGCAGGCGGATTGTGTCCTATAAGAAGTTTTTAAAAATTGCAAAAGCAGAGAAAGAAATCGGAGATTTCCTGCGGTAGATTGAGGTGAAATCGAGTGGAGCATAGTAGAATCGCATATCAACAAATTCCGAGTGGATATCGTGCGGACAGGGCAGAACTTAGAAATGCTAAGCTGCTCTATGTCTTAATGTC
>JAFTPY010000038.1 GCA_017463035.1 Lachnospiraceae bacterium | reverse complement strand
GCACCTCTTACATGAATTGTAAAATCAAGCTTCTCTACCCGTTCACCCTCACTCTCTTCCAGACGCTCACCATACCAGTTAATTGCCCCGTATGTCTTTGTGTTGCCTTGTAAATAGACTTCCCATCCGGAATAGGGCTCACACCGGAATCCGTTTAAGGAATACTCCTCCATTTCCAAAAACAGCGGCTCCTCCGTATGATTTTCCACAAATAGCTTTGCGGTATAACCGCCGCTCTCTTCATACACCTCATCAATCAAAAGCATGGTAAAATACTCATTTTCCGCTATTACAACGTCATCCGGTTGCCGTTCATAGGAAAACGGAACCGCACTCTCCTCTCCCTGGGGATAAATAACACAGGGCCAATCACACAAGGACAGCTCCTCCAACCAAGGCATATTTCCCCGTCCGGACCAGATTGCCTCGTACGTCACCTGCCTTGCATCATAAATCTCAAGGGGAATGAAAATTTCCGTCACCTCACTGATGTCCGTTATTCCAAGCCGCTGCTCCAAAGAAAACAACAACACCCTTTCCTCTGCCGTTTCTCCTGCCGGTACTTCCACCTCCAAAAAGGAATTTGCCACCCGGTTTACATACACATCCTGTGCAGAAAAAATCAAATCCCGCTCACTTTTGTTTTCCACCAAAAATCGAAGCACAACATCCGTCTCCTCTTTTCCGAAGGAAACAAGCTGCACCCTGCACAACTCATTCTCCGCCAGAACTCCATCCTCCCCTACAATCACAGGAACTTCCGGTGCCGGAATCTTCGTGGGCTCCGGTGTTGCCGTAGGCCTTGTTGTGGGAACCGGTGAAGGTGTCGATGTCAGTGTCGGCACAATTGTCGGACTCGGTGTTGACGTCGGCACCGGGCTCGGACTCGGTATTTGCGTCGGAACCTCTGTAAGAACCGGGCTCGGGCTCACCATAGGCGTACCCTCTCCCGGATGAACGGTTACCGTCGGCGGTTCCGTGGTCTCCGGCACCACGTCTCCCCCGGTTCCCGGTCCGCTGCATGCACCAAACACCAATATAAAAATTGCAGCAGCTATGTAAAAAATCTTTTTTCTTCTTATGTGCATTCTCATAGCCTCCCTCACTTTTTTATACCGATAACGCCGCAATCATCTCATACAAATTCTTGTCCACGTTTGCCTTAAACACAATACTCTCCCGGTTCTCCCAAAACCAGGCAAAGGCCTTCTTAAGCCCCTCTTCAAACGTTGTTTCTATACTGACTATTTCATTGATTTTCGAAACCTCAAGAACATTATCATAGTCAAAGAACGGATAAAAATCTCTTACATTCTTACCCAACTCTGCATAATTCACTTCCAGAATCTCCGGTATCTTTCCGGTCACCCTTGCACAAGCCCTCACCCATTCTCTCGAAGTAACCGCATCCCGGTTTCCTACATTGAACACACTCTCTTTACCGGTTTCGGTATTAAATAAACACTCCACTATCGCCGCCAAATCCTCTGTATAAATAAACTGGAGCTTCGGGTTCGATGCCGGAATCACCACCGGCTTATCCTCCATGAGCTGTCTGAAAATCAGACTCTCCCTCTGGGCATAATTATACTCTCCGTAAATATACGGCGGGCGCACTATCACAAGCTCCGTCTGTTTGTCCTTCAAAAACTCGGAGTAATACTTTTCCGCATCAATCTTCCCTTTCCCGTAAAAGGTCCAGTACTTATTCTCCCCCAAAGCATCCGTCTCCGTAAAGGGAATCTGCAAACGCTCCACATCATACACCGCACTGGAGCTGATAAACACCAGCTTCTTCACCGTTTCAAACGACAACGCGGCACACAGCTTCTCCACCCAGAACACATCCTGCCAGCTCACATCAATCACGTAGTCAAACGCCTTCCCGAGAAGAGCCGCCTTCATTCCTTCCCCGTCGTTCCGGTCACAGCAAATCTGCTGTACTCCGGCCACCGAAAGCGGTCTCGTACCGCGATTTAACACGGTCACCGCATACCCGCGCTCCGCCAGAAACTCCACCAGCTTTCTGCCCACAAAATAACTGCCGCCTAAAACTAAAACCTTATCTGTCATGTCATATAACCTCCCCTCTTGTAAAACCACTTTCATTCTACCATATCACGCATTGAACCACAAGAAAAGGAATTTGATGTCTCCTTTTTCCTTCTCTGCATCTTCTCTTGATTTTTGAAGGAACTCTCCGCAAGCGTGCCCCCTCGTTTCTTTTGTTTGGATACATTCCCATAAAGGGAGCTTGACACAACATGGGTGTTCGAATCATTGTGCAGGATATTAGACTTTCTTATTACTCCGTAAGACTATCAGCAACGCTCGGACAGGACGTCCGAGCGAGGTCGCCATAAGACATGGATGTCGCATAAGACCGGTTGCGTCCCTTTTGCCGTGAACTCACTCGGAGTAATTAGAAAGACTTATATCCGTAACACGTGAGAACACCCATGTTGTGTCAAGCGCCCTTATGAACAGGGTCCAAAAGAAACGAAGGGGCCGCCCTTCGGACGACCCCTTCAAAAATCAAGTATAAAAAATTACTTTACAGTAGCGTACATGAAGTACTTGAATCCAAGCGGGCTTGCGAAGAAGCCGTCAATCTTGTCACTGCACATAAAGATATCGGTGTAGTAGTAAATCGGGCAGATAGCACCGGACTCCATAAGGATATCCTCAGCATCATGCATCAGCTCAAAACGCTTGTTAGCATCGCTGGAGGACTTAACCTCAGCAATGATTGCGTCGTAGCTGTCAGCCCAGGTCTTTCCGTCGTAACCGTTATAGGAAGCGTGCGCACCCTTACCGAACTGGCAGTCATTGTTACCGGAACCGGAAACCCACATGTCAAGGAAGGAAATCGGGTCATTGTAGTCGCCTAACCAACCGTTACGAGCAATGGAGTAGTTACCTTCCTTACGGGTGTTGAGGAAAGTAGCCCATTCCTGAACCTCTACCTTAATGGTGAAGCCATAGTTACCCCATACCTGCTGAAGGTATGCAGCAATCGCCTCATGACCGGAACCGTCATTGGTGATGTAGGTAAGGGTCGGGAAACCAACTACGCTGTTACCGTCTACGGTAAACTTCTTAGAAGAATCCGCAACTTCCTTTAAAAGAGCAATTGCCGCATCGCAGTTTGCCTGATAATCGGCATCTGCAACGCTGTAATAACCTGCGCCGTCACGATTCGGGCCGTTCTTTGCAATGAACTCCTTGCCATCCGGCTCGGTAAGACCCATTGCCACAAAGCCTGCAGCCGGCACCTGGCCAGCCTGTCCGATTTCTTCACAAACATAGTTACGGTCAATCATAAGGCCCAGAGCCTGACGAATCTTTGCCTTTTCCACTTCAGTAAATCCGTCTAATGCGCTGTCATTTACATTGAAAGATACATAGTAGGTACCAAGCTGACCGGTTACATAGAACTGATCCTTGTACTCACCCTCCTGAAGGGACTTAATCTCATATTTAGGAACAGAATCGATTAAAAGATAAGAACCGTTCTGGAAGTTCGTTAACAGGGAAGCATCATCAGAGTTAAACGCGAAAATAAGCTTATCGGTTACAACCTTGTCAGCGTTGTAGAAGTTCTCATTCTTCTCAAGAACCATCTGAGTCTGGGAAAACTCGGTTACCTTATAAGCACCGTTACCGATGAGGGTCTCCGGCTTGGTTGCCCAAGCATCTCCGTTTGCCTCAATGATATCCTTACGAACCGGCATGTAGGCCGGGAATGCACAAAGCTCATGGAAATACGGAACATCCACCGGAAGAACTACCGTAAGCTCTTTTCCGTCTGCGGAAGCGGTAACGTTTAACTTACCGGTACCTTCCATCAACTCGGTATAACCGTCAATTACCTCGAACATATAACCATAGTCTGCTGCGGTAGCCGGGTCTGCTGCTCTGTTCCATGCATAAACGAAATCGTTAGCAGTAAGAGCCGTACCGTCACTCCACTTCAAGTCATCACGAAGCTTAAAGGTGTAAGAGGTCTTACCGTCATCCATCTTAACCGGTGCCGGAAGCTCAGTAGCGCACTCCGGGGTAAGTACCAACTTACCGCTGGCATCCTGTTCAAAACCGACAAGACCCGCAAAAGTGTGAACAATATAGGTTGCACCGTCAACTGCAGAGTTGAGAGCCGGGTCAACCGTGTCCGGATAAGCACCGACGTTTAACGTCATGGAGCCTGCTTCAGACTTGGAACCGCCGCATCCGGCAAATGCCATGCAGCCGAGTACCATTGCAAGAGCAAGTGATACACTCAGAAGTTTTTTCATCTTCATAATATTTTCCTCCTTAAAAATAGCATCTATTACAACCGCGGAATGCGGCCATAATCATACATGAAGCCCCAATTACTCCCTGTACCGCTACCTTCTCTACGATGTTACAATTTATACATTATGACAAGCCACCCTGTGTCCCGGTGCCATCTCCTTAAGCTCCGGCATTACTTCCGCACACTTTTCCGTCGCACGCGGGCAACGGGTACGGAACGGACAACCGCTCGGCATATGAAGCGGACTCGGCACATCACCGGAAAGGTGAATACGCTCGTTCGCTCTCGCAATCTTCGGATCCGGAATCGGTACCGCAGAAAGCAAGGACTGGGTATACGGATGAATCGGGTGATGATATAACTCGTTGGAAGGTCCGATTTCAATCATCTTTCCGAGATACATTACCGCGATTCTGGTGGAAATATGCTTTACTACCAATAAGTCATGTGCAATGAACAAATAGGTCAGGCCCAACTGCTCCTGCAAATCCTCAAACATATTGACTACCTGCGCCTGAATAGAAACGTCAAGTGCAGATACCGGCTCGTCACAAACAATGAACTTCGGATCTACCGCAAGTGCTCTTGCGATACCGATTCTCTGACGCTGACCGCCGGAAAACTCATGGGCATAACGGGTCGCATGCTCACTGTTCAGTCCGACCAATCCCATCAGGTGAAGGATTTTTTCTTCTCTCTCCTTCTTGCTGCCGTACATCTTATGAACATCTAACGGTTCTCCGATAATATCGCTGACGGTCATACGCGGGTCCAGGGAAGAATACGGATCCTGGAACACCATCTGCGCCTGCTTACGAAACTCCTGAATAGACTTCTTGCTCTTAATGAGATTACCGTCAAACCAAACCTCACCGGCCGTCGGCTTATACAACTGTAAAATAGTACGGCCCACCGTAGTCTTACCGCAGCCGGACTCACCTACAAGACCGAGGGTCTCCCCCTCTTTAATCTCAAACGTAACATCGTCCACGGCCTTTAACTTTAAAGACTTCATAAAGCCGTTTGGAATATCAAAGTGTTGCTTGAGGTTCTTTACCTCGAGAAGATTTTTGGATTCACTCATCTGTACATCTCCTCCACTTCTTTTTCAGTCATTCTGCCTTCCGCGATGGCATCCTTAAAGTTATACCAACAGCTTGCGGCATGATTCTCGTTAATTCCCATTTCCTTTGCCTTATGGGAAAGACAAACCTTCATTGCTCTGTCACAACGCGGAGCAAACGGGCAACCGTCCGGCATGTTAAGCAAATCTACCGGAGTACCTCCGATCGGCTCCAAACGGCGGTCTTCGTCGCTTACCGTCGGAATGGAACGCATCAGACCCTTCGTATACTCATGTTTCGGATTATAGAAAATCTCGTCTGCGGTACCGCGCTCACACACTTCTCCCGCATACATAACGATAACCTCGTCACACATTTCCGCCACAACACCCAGGTCATGGGTAATGAGAATTACGGACATACCCAGCTGCTTCTGCAAGTCCTTGATAAGATCAAGAATCTGTGCCTGAATGGTAACGTCAAGTGCCGTAGTCGGCTCGTCCGCAATGAGGATATCCGGCTCACAGGCCAATGCCATTGCAATCATAACACGCTGACGCATACCGCCGGAAAATTCGTGCGGATACTGCTTGATACGCTTCTCCGGCTCGTTTACACCTACAAGACGAAGCATCTCGATGGCACGTTCTTTTGCCTGCTCCTTATTACGGTCAGTGTGAAGCATAATCGCTTCCATCAGCTGATTTCCGATGGTAAATACCGGGTTAAGGCTTGTCATCGGGTCCTGGAAAATAATGCTGATTTTATTACCGCGAATCTTTCCCATGGTCTCCTTGGACGCACCCACCAGTTCCTCGCCTCTATACTTAATGCTGCCGGAAACAATCTTACCGGAGCTTGCCAGAATCTGCAAAACGGAATAAGCCGTTACGCTCTTACCGGAACCGGACTCACCTACGATGCCCAGCACCTTTCCCTCATCAAGGGAAAAGGAAAGTCCGTTTACCGCCTTTACCTCACCGGCCGGAGTGAAAAAGGAGGTGTGTAAATCGGTTACTTGTAACAGTTTCATAATAGCCTCCTCCTTACTTCTTTAACTTCGGGTCAAACGCATCACGAAGACCGTCACCCAACAAATTCAACGAAAGAACAATCAAACAAATCATTACCGCCGGAATAATCAAACGGTAGGAATAGGAATATACACCGCTTAATGCCTCGGACGCAAGAGAACCGAGACTCGGCATCGGCATGGAAACACCGAGACCTAAGAAGGACAGATAACTCTCGGTAAAAATTGCCGACGGAATCTGAAGTGCGGTGGAAATAATGATTACGCTGATACAGTTCGGTAACATATGGCGGCGGATAATATGGCTGCCCTTCGCACCGATGGAACGCGCATTCAAAACATAATCCTGCTGCTTAATGGTAAGAATCTGACCACGAATCAAACGTGCCATACCTACCCAGTAAAGCAGTGCAAATACAATAAAAATACTGATCATACCGGTACCCAGCTTCTCCAGTACCGTACCCTCAAGGGCAGGCGCCAGCGTCTGTTTCAATACCGTCGCGAACAAAATAATCATAAGCAAATCCGGTAACGAGTAGATAATATCAACAATACGCATCATTACCAAATCAACCTTGCCGCCGTAATAACCGGATACGGAACCGTAAATCGCACCGATAATCAATACGATGATACTTGCAAAGAAGCCTACCACCAAAGAAATACGGGTACCGTAGATTACACGGATCGCATAGTCACGGCCATGGGCATCCGTACCGAAAATATGCGGAAAAACAAACTCGCCGTTCTCGATACGCTCAAGCTCTGTCTCACCGTACTCAAACGGCTTTAAATTGTTATAGGAAGCATCCGTCTTCTGTCCCGCAACGACACCCAACTGGTCTTCGTAGCTGTACGGATAAAACAACGGAACAAATGCTGCAATAAACACAATCAACAGAACAATCACAAGACAGGTCATCGCAATCTTGTTCTTCTTAAGACGTCTCATACCGTCCTTAAAAAAGGTGGTACTCTCACGCATACGCTGCTGTCTGAACTTCTCTTCTTCCGTTGCAAGCTCGAAGCTCTGAAGGTTCAGCTGCAGGCTTAAGGGATTCTTCTTCGGCATTTCGTCTACATTCTTTTTCACTGTCAAGCCCTCCCTTAAGACAAATCGACACGCGGGTCGAAGATTTTATAGCAAATATCGGAAATCAACGTCATAATAACCATGATGGTCGCAAGGAAAATGGTGGTACCCATTACCATCGGATAGTCACGGTTAATAATGCTGGAGAAGAAGAACTTACCGATACCCGGTACCACGAAAATCTGCTCCACCACCAAACTACCGGTCAAAATATAAGCAATCATCGGACCCACATAGGTGATAACCGGAGTCACCGCATTTTTTAAGGAATGCTTAAAAATAACCTTAACCGGAGACACACCCTTTGCTCTTGCGGTACGGATATAATCCTGACCGAGCACATCCAACATACTGGAGCGGGTCAGACGGGTAATATACGCCATCGGATATAAACTCAGTGCAACGACCGGCAATACCAGGCCCGCTGCGGTAGAACCGTTGGACGGGAATATCGGTATCTTTACGCAAAACGCCAACAGCAGTATCGTCGCGATGACAAAGGACGGCATAGCCACACTGGCGGTGGATAATACCATAATAATCTTATCTAACAGTTTATCATGAAATACCGCAGCAAGGGCACCCAGGGTCAAACCGAACGCAATGGCAACTCCTGCCGCAATAATACCCAGCTTACCGCTGGTCTGAAAACCTTCCAAAATCAAATCGGTAACATTACGTCCGCGGTTCTTGATGGACGGACCAAAATCCAACTGAAGAACACCCTTCAGGTATGTCGTATACTGCTCGAAAATAGACTTGTCCAAACCGTATTTTGCCTCAAGCTGTGCCATAACCTCAGGACTCGGAGACTTTTCACTTAAGAAAGGACCTCCCGGGATTGCCTTCATAACAAAAAACGTAATTGTGATGACAAGAAATACCGTAAAAATCGCAAGCAGAACGCGCTTTACGATATAGAATGCCAATTTTGAATCCAAACTGCTCAACTCCTTCTCTTTTTTCTACACATTCTTTTAAACTATACCATCTTTTTGACCGATTTACAAGCGTTTTCGACAAAATGAACATATTTCCTCCAAACTTACCTTGTTACTTTGTTACCGTTTTATTACTGCGTTGCGGTGTTGTATCATGCATAAAAAAAGGAATCGCGCTACTACTTCGGTAACGGGATTCCCTTTTACATTCTATCATTATATTATTCTTCGCAATACTCCAACTTACTTACGGACACTTCATAAGCGATACGCTTTTCAAATTCTGTCTCGGACAACTTCTTCTGGTACTCTCTGCTCTGGATTCTGCCCCAAAGCTGTACGTGACCTCCTACCTGGAATCCGTCCGCGAACCGGGCGTTTCTTCCCCAGCAGATGCACGGAATATAATCCGACTTCCCATACGGACGATTTACCGCCAACAGCACATCCGCAATCTCTCTGCCTAACGGCGTCTTACGGTAAATCGGCGGCTTACATACATACCCGTCCAAAAAAATGTAATTCGGCTTCACGCTCTCGTCCGCTTCCGCCTCCAGACGAATCTCTCTGGCAAACACGGAAAGTACCAAACGATTTCTCGTCTCCTCATGGCGGTTGTAGGAACGGAACTGCCCCTGAATATGCGCAAACTGTCCCACGTAGCTCTGCGTTACATCCAACAATCGTTCCGAAACCATCACCGGAATGATATCATTGGAATCACTGAGACGATTCACTGAAAGCTCTACCATATAAAAGCTTTCACCGAATACCTCGTGGCTGTACACAAATTCGCTGATTACCTCGCCCACAATACTCACCTGGTTGTTTTCAAATACCTTATCTGTCATTTCCTATGACTCCCTTCTTTTTCTCACGTTTTTTGCATGCAGTCTGCCCTGCTCTTGTTATTACTTTATGACTCCCGTTCCCTTTTTAGACGCTTTATCTTCGTTTTTATTTGGGATTTTTTTACAATTTTGAATCACAGGACGAAGTTTACCATATTTTCCCAAATCATGCAATACCTTTTCTAATTTTCTTTATAAAATCTTAATGACTGTTTTCGACAAACTCTTTCCCGTTTGTTGCTTTCGCCCTTTTCTTCCTATGTATTTTCTTCCTCTCGGTGTATTTTTTTCTTGCCAAACGGAAAAATTATGCTATACTTAGGAAAGTAATGCCATGAAGTCGTGGCAAATGTAGGATTTTCCAGGACGAAACAAAAGTTTCATTTTATAGGAAGGAATTCGGTATGATTACAAAAAGTGAAAACATACGTAACATTGCGATTATCGCACACGTTGACCACGGAAAAACCACCCTGGTTGACGAATTATTAAAGCAAAGCGGTGTATTCCGTCAGAATCAGGCGGTACAGGACCGTGTCATGGACTCCAACGACATCGAGCGTGAGCGCGGTATTACCATTTTATCCAAAAATACCGCAGTTTATTACAAAGATACCAAGATTAACATTATTGATACCCCGGGTCACGCGGATTTCGGCGGCGAAGTAGAGCGTGTCCTTAAAATGGTAAACGGCGTTATTCTTGTGGTCGACGCCTTCGAAGGTGCCATGCCGCAGACTAAATTCGTTTTAAAGAAAGCATTGGAGCTGGAGCTTCCGGTTATTGTTTGTATCAACAAAATCGACCGTCCGGAAGCACGTCCGAAGGAAGTCATCGACGAGGTTTTGGAGTTATTCATCGATTTGGATGCTTCCGACGAGCAGCTTGACTGCCCGTTTGTCTTCGCTTCCGCAAAGACCGGCGTGGCTATCCTAGAGCTGGACGAAAAACCGGAAAGCATGCAGCCGCTGTTTGAGACCATTTTAGAGTATATCCCGGCACCGACAGGTGACCCGGAGGCAGGTACCCAGCTTTTAATCAGCACCATCGACTACAACGAGTATGTAGGCCGTATCGGTGTGGGCAAGGTAGAAAACGGTACCGTCCGTGTGAACCAGGACGTGGTTGTGGTAAATGCCCACGACCCGGAAAAATGTAAGAAAGTAAAAATCAGCAAGCTGTACGAGTTTGACGGCTTAAAGAAGGTGGAAGTAAACGAGGCGGGCGTGGGCTCCATCGTAGCAATTTCCGGTATTACCGACATTCACATCGGTGACACCCTTTGCTCCCCGGAGAATCCGCAGGCCATTCCGTTCCAGAAGATTTCCGAGCCGACCCTTGCCATGCACTTTATCGTAAACGATTCTCCGTTTGCGGGTCAGGAAGGAAAGTACGTGACCTCCCGTCACCTGCGTGACAGGCTGTTCCGCGAGTTAAACACCGACGTCAGTCTCCGCGTAGAAGAAACCGACACCACCGAGAGCTTTAAGGTATCCGGACGAGGCGAGCTTCACCTTTCCGTATTAATCGAAAACATGCGCCGTGAAGGCTATGAATTTGCGGTAAGTAAGCCTGAGGTTCTTTATAAAGAAGAGGACGGCAAGAATATGGAACCGATGGAGAGTGCCATCATAGATGTAACGGAAGAATTCTCCGGCACCGTAATTGAAAAATTAAGTTCCCGTAAGGGTGAGCTTTTAGGTATGTCCACCGCCAGCGGCGGCTACACCCGTCTGGAATTTTCCATTCCGTCCAGAGGCTTAATCGGCTACCGCGGCGAGTTTATGACCGACACCAAGGGTAACGGTATTTTAAATACACTGTTCGACGGATACGCACCGTACAAGGGCGACATCCAGTACCGCAAGCAGGGCAGCCTCATTGCATTCGAGACCGGCGAAGCCATCACATACGGTCTTTACAACGCCCAGGAGCGCGGTACCCTGTTCCTCGGTGCGGGCGAAAAGGTCTATGCCGGCATGGTTATCGGCCAGACCGGTAAGGCAGAGGACATCGCAGTGAATGTCTGCAAGAAAAAGCAGCTGACCAACACCCGTTCCTCCTCCGCGGACGACGCGCTGCGTCTGTCTCCGCCGCGCATTTTAAGCCTGGAGCAGTCCATTGAATTTATCGATACGGATGAGCTTCTG
>JAFTPY010000330.1 GCA_017463035.1 Lachnospiraceae bacterium | reverse complement strand
GGGACCTATGGTATTGGAGGTGTGCAAAGCTGGATAGCAAATGATTTTGAAGAAATGTCCGAGGTAAAGCAAATTTTCAGTACCTACCCGTATTCCGCGTATACTGCATTGTTTGAGGACGGCACTGTGTATCATTACGGAGAACAGGAAGCATTGGAAGGCGCGGTACAGATTACAAAGGACGGAAACGGTATCCTTGCCGGAATTAAAGCAGACGGAACAGTCGTAATGACGGAAATCGGTGATGTACTTCGTAAGAAAAAGCTGGATACCTGGCCGGAAAAACTGAAGCAAATTGTTGCAGGATACAATTTCTTTGTAGGTCTTTGCGAAGACGGTACCGTAATCTCCGAGGGCGTGGAGCAGGACTATATGATAAATACCGTGGAACAATGGTGCGGTATCGTTAAGATTGCGGCGGAAAATGAAACCGTAGTCGGTTTAAAGGGTGACGGTACTGTCGTTGCGGTTTGTCCGGCAAGAAGTGATGTAGGACAGTGCGAGGTAGATGACTGGACCGATGTGATTGCGGTAAACACAAACGGCAAAGTGACCGTCGGTATTACAAAGGACGGAAAGGTGCTGATGGCAGGGGATGTGCCGGAGGTTGTAAAGGAGTTACCGGAACGCTACAACTACGAGGAACTGAAATCCGTATTGTTAGAGTATCTGAATCATCAGGCCTGGCTGTATCCGTCACAATATCCGCAAGAGAGTTATACCTGCGCTTATGAGCTTTATTGCAATACAAATAATACCAAGACAAAGTCCGTATACCTAAAAACAGTAATTAAAGGGACAGAATATTGGTATCGATTCGAACCGGAATACTACTATGTCCCGACTTCTCCGATCCGAATTGTGATACAAAGAACGGATATTATGCAGGAAAGCCTGGAAAACGGTAACATTGCAAGCATCGGATACGATGAAATCTATGTTCCTGCGGTTACAAAGCCTTCTTACGGGAAGCCGGTGGATGATTTTACGGAACAAAATATTTCAAATATTTTTTCGGATTTAAAGAGAAGCGGTTATCGGAATGATTTAAAACTTGAGGTTATTATTTCGGAATATGATATGGAAAAAGGGCTGTTTCCTTATGCCTATCTGATTATCAACGATTCTGAGGTGTTTGAAACCACCTTCGGAAAAATGCAGGGGAATAACATAGACTTATATCCGCTGAATCAGATGTTTTACTATGGAAACTACACAAGAGACTATACCATAGAGTACGGAGACGGTTGGCCGGAGGTGTATGACGGACACGGATTTAAGCCACTTGATACCATGGATACGGAACAGTTGAAACGAGTCAAAGCTTGTGCAGTTTATCATAAAATATTAATCGATGACGGTACGGAGTCGATTTTGATCAACGAACAACCGGTACAAAGTCCGAAGTCCAATGTGTCAATCAATGAGGAATTAGGTGTGGGAATTATATTTCTCCCTCAGTGGACCCTGGCAAATACCGTGCATTACAACATTTATCGCACGGAAGACAGCGGAATAAGCTGGCGGCTGATTGCAGAGGATTATACCGCAACCGAGGGCGGAATCGCGCGAATCCTGATTCCGGAGAAGGATACGATTGTTTGTTATTTCAACAAAAGCGGCACTACGTCCCAAAGTTCCTGTATTGTATCCGAAGACGGCGGTATTACCTGGAAGGAGGTGTCCCATCATTCCTCCAAGCCGAACGCCTTTACGTATGACCCGCAGAAGGGCTCTTCCGTGATTTTCGGAGCCTATGAGCAGGACGGAGATGAAAGTAACGGGAAGGAGCCGTTGGAATGGCTGGTACTTGACCGGGACGGAGACCGGGCGTTGCTTCTTTCCAGATACGGCATCGAAACAATGCAGTGGGATAAAAACGAGGAGTTAGAAATATGGGAAGAGGATGCACTGTACTGGATGATGAACCGGACAATATTCGAAGATGCATTTTCGGCGAAAGAACGGGCGGCACTGATTCAGGCGAATCCGATTGAAAATGAATCGATTCATTTTACAAATGAAATGTTGCTTTATAAAGGCTATACCTTTTTACTTACAACCGACGATGTGTTATCCGGACAAGGGCAGGATGAAACCAAATATTTCCGGACAGAAGAGTCCCGGATTACCATACCGACCGCTTACGCGGCACAAAAGGGAGCATGGCTTGATAAGAACGGCGAATTTGCGGGTGTGGAAGCACCGTGGCTGGTTACCGTGACCGGAACCACCGAGGGAGACTTTTCGGAGGTGGAATTTGCAAGAGTAATGCCGGACGGAAGCATTTCCTTTGAAGAGGTCGTCATTAAGGACGAATATGTGCTGATTCGTCCGGCTGTCTGGGTGGATGTGACGAAAATTCCGCAGTAGTAACAATTACTCTGAGGGATTCCGTAAAAGTTAATAAAAACAAACCATTAAAACAAAAAAGAACGTATCTTTTCAATGACCATGAGAGGATACGTTCTTTTCAGAATAATCTCCATGGCTTATTGACACGGTTTTCGGATATGTTTATAATAAAACCGTGGTATTTTATGTAAAGTAAATGATGCACTACAAATAAGTATCATACACAAAGGAGAGTATAATAGGATGAGTGAAGGAATCACCGAAAACAAAGAAACAAAGCCAAAGAAACCGAAAAAGCGCGGGCTTATTATTGGTTTGATTGCACTGCTTATGGTTGCGGCAGGTGCGGTTTTTATCGGACTGAATTTCAAGTCGATAGAGACTGCTTTCAGGAAGCGAACCATGTCCCCGGAGGAGTATTATAAGCATGTGGAGTTGCAGGCAATTAGGAATGCATATGCGCCGGCAATGGAACGTTACGAAACGCTGCGCGAGGGCCTTACGGTTACGGAGGAGAAACAGTCTGCAAGTAAATTTCAAATAGAGCTTGGGGATGAATTGCAGGAACTGTTCCGTAAGTTCGGGATTAACGATTTCAAGGGAGTAGATACCATAGGGTTAGAGCTTACGGCAGGTCAAAGCAATCACGCCATGACACAGTCCTTTTTGGCTAAGCTGTTGCTGAACGAAGTGCCGGTGATAAGCGGCGATGCGTTGTTGGATTTTGAAGAAGATTTGATGTTTCTGGGAATTCCGGAGCTTTCCGACATGTATTTGTTCAGCACCTTAGCGGATGCCATGGGCTACGACGCAGAAAGCACAAAGGAGCTGTTGCAGGTATTGCCTGCGCTGGCGGAGCAGTTACCGGACCGTAAAGTCACAGAGAAGCTGTTGGAACGGTATACGGAGCTGATACTTTCCGAAATCGATAATATAAGGGATTATTCCGAGACGTTGGAAATCGAAGATGTGAAACAGAATTGTACCAGATATTCCTATTCTTTGGATGTGGAGCAAATCCGTGATACGGCAGTGCTTATATTAGAAGAGCTGGCAGAGGATGAAGAGTTTGAGGAGTATTTCATCGGTGTCGTTTCCGCATTGGAAGAGGTAGATGCCTTTTTCTTAGATGCAGAGGATGCTTATGACTCCTTTATTGAAGCTATCGAGGAAAAGATAGTCGAAATCGAAAGTTTGGATGATGAGGATGAATATGAAAGAATAAAGGTAAATGTGTTTGTGGATGATGACGGCAAGGTTATCGCCAGAGATTACCAAATGAAAGGAGAGTTCCAATTCTTCTCCGGAGTAACAAGGGAAAAGGAGGACTTCGGCTTTTCGATGCATCTTGTTACGGATGATCCGATTTTTAAAATTGAGGGAAACGGCGAGCAAAAGAGCGATGAGGTGTCCGGCGAGTTTGCGCTGGATTGCATGGATTATCTTGTGGCAAAAGGAAGCTTCAAAGCAGGTTCCGACAATAAAAAGCCGGAGGAAAATCGTTCTTATAAAGTAATCTTGACCCCGGACGGGAAATTATCGGAGTTAATAGAAGAATGGAACGAGGACAGTTATTTTGAACTGAAGGAGCCGAAACTGATATTTGAGGCAGAAACCATCGGAGAAGAGTTCCGGTCCGAACTTTCCTTTAAGAATGACGGAGAAGTCTTTGTAGGGATTTCTTACACAACTGTGCCGGAAGAAGTGAAAGAACCGGTTTATCCGCCGGAAAAAAAGCGGATTACCGCAGAAACAGAGGAGGAAATGTTGCGCTGGGTAGCAACCTTAGATGCCGCAGCTTTTGAAGAAAATCTGATTGCTCAGAATGTACCGGAACTATGGGCAGAGGGACTGGCAGATATTGTGCGGGAAGAGCAATACGACGAAGCAGAATGGTTATTTGCGAATAAAGATTATGAAACCGCACAGGTCTTGTTCCATGCCTTGGGAGATTATAATAACGCCGATGACTTTGAGACTACCTGCCGGGCAATGGTTCTGTATGAGGCGGAAAAGTACGAAGAGGCCTTGGAGTTATTAGAAGTCACAGAGCCAACCAACTATTATGCGGAGTTTTGCAGGATGGATTGTTATCTCCAAAAGGCAGAGAAGCTGTTTGCGGAAGAAAACTATGCGGAGGCTTTGGAGTATTATAAGCTGTATATCAACGGCGAACCAGAGCACCTTCCGCAAAACGGAATGGAATGTTATTACCGGTTGGGGCTTGCGGCTTATGAAAATAAAAAATATGCGGAAGCCTATGAGTTGTTTTCACAAATTCAGAGCTATAAGGATGCGGAAACTTATATGAGCCGGTCGGATTACGAGGGAGCGCTTACCAAAGCACCGTTCGGACGTCTTTACGCCCCGGATTATGAGGCGTTTACCGGTGTTGTGACTCTGCCGGAGAACTATCTTGAGATTCCGTTGCCGACGGTAAAAGAGAACTACTACCAAAGCTATATGTGTGAGTATGCCTACACCCAGATGTGTTACTATATCGGTAACGAGAATGCATGGGAGGAGATGCAACTGGACCCGGATTTAGGGGTACATTTTTCGGATGCCCAGGCGGAGGAGATGTCGGGGGGGATTTATCCGACAGAGGTATCTTACCAGGCCTTTATGCGGAAGAAATGCGAGGAATATTATTATATTCCGAAGCTTAAGGAGTATTTGCTTGCCAATGGTTCTGTAGCGCAGTTGGATAAAGAGAGCATCCGCAGAAATGTAGTAAAGGCCCGGACAGAGATGGAACTCATGGCATCCTTGATGAATAAACATCCGGAATATTATGTAACCCTGTTAGGCTTTAAGAACATGGATGAGTTTCTTGCGGATGCGGAAGAAAAGGCAAGAGAAGACCAAATGTTTTACCACATTTTATACGGTATTGCAAAAAAAGAAGGATTGTCTCTTTCCGAAGAAGAATTTACAGCCTATGCGGAGGAATTTGCATGTTCCCATAGAATCACCTTGGAAGAGTTTTTGAACCTCAATGACAGGGCGGTTCTGGAGCAGGCATTTTTAATCGAAAGCGCCATGGATTATTTAATCGATAACGCAAGTTTTACAGAAGAAAAATAAATAAAATGAAATAGAAAGGAAGAAACTATTATGAAAATCGGTATTATCGGAGCGGGCAACATGGGTTACCCGATGTTAAAGGGAGCAGTGAAGGTAGCAGGAGGAGAAAATGTACTTTTCACCTGTATGAGCGAGTCCGACAAGGAAAGAGGCAAGGCAGCAGGTGCCGTGTATTGTGACAGCAATGCCGAGTTGGCATCAAAGGCGGATATGGTGGTGCTTGTCATTAAGCCGTATGTGTACGAGACCGTGCTTTCCGAGATTAAGGGAAAGGTAAAGGACGGATCAATTGTAGTGACGGTGGCTGCCGGAATTACAATTTCCTACATAAAAGAGGCTCTGGGCGGACAGATTAAGGTGGTACGTGTTATGCCGAATACTCCGGCCATGGTAGGGGAAGGTATGTCTGCGGTAACCTTCGATGAGGGTTCTGCATTTACCGCTGAAGAAAAGAAGGTTGTAGGAGAGTTCTTTGATTCCTTCGGTAAGTATGTAGTACTTCCGGAGAATTTACAGGATGCGGCAATTCCGGCTTCCGGCAGTTCTTCCGCATTTGTCTATGTGTTTATTGAAGCTATGGCGGATGCAGCGGTTTGCTGCGGCATTCCGAGAGACACCGCTTACAAGATGACGGCTCAGACCGTACTGGGTGCTGCAAAGATGGTATTAGAGACCGGCGAGCATCCGGGAAAGCTTAAGGATAACGTATGTACCCCGGGAGGAACCACTATTGCGGGGATTCGTGCCTTAGAGGAAAACGGCTTCCGCAGTGCGGTGATGGAGGCTTGTATTGCAACCTTCGATAAGGTAAAGTCCATGCAGAAATAGCTTGTCCGGCGTGCATTATGAAGTGAAATCCGGGACAAAGTAATACATGAAAGTATATATCGACAGAAGTTATGTCGCAACAGAAGTTCGAGGTGTTTTGTATGGAAAAGATAAAACGTATCGACCGTTCTTTGGTCTATAAGGGGGCATGGATTTCCATGTATACCGATTCCATGGCCTTTGCCAACGGAAATTTTGCAAATTGGGATTTTATTCATCATAACGGTGCGGCGGCCATGGTGGCCGAAGATGAAGACGAAAAGATTATTATGATCCGTCAGTGGCGTCCGGGCGCGGAAGGAGAGATTTTAGAACTTCCGGCAGGCGGCATTAATCAGGACGAAGAGCCGTTAGCGGCTGCCGTTCGCGAACTTCGGGAGGAGACAGGGGCTTTGTGTGAAGAAGCAAAGCCGCTCATTATGATTCAGCCGTCGCCGGCATATAACGATGAAAAGGTTCATATGTTTTATTGTAAGGTAACGGGCTATGCTGAGTTGGAATTGGATGAAAACGAGTACATTACTATTGAACGTTATTCCCTTACTGAGTTAATCGGAAAGATTATGGCAGGGGAGATACATGATTCTAAGACGGTGGCAGGTTTGTTTGCCTATCAGGAACTGAAAAGGAAGAATACCAAATAGCAGGAATCGTTTTGTATATCGAACGGGCTGATTAAAAGCCCGGAACATGTATATTACGGGTTAATTCGAAAGGAGGGCGTGTATGGAGGAGTATATTCAGGCATTTTGCAATTACCGGAAGGAGAAAAAACAGGTTTCCGAGAATACCATGCTTGCCTATCGTTCGGATTTACAACGGATGATTACTTATTTGCGCAGAAACGGTATTACTTCTGTGGAACAAATAACGGAGACCCAGTTAAACTCCTTTATTCTTGCGGCTGAGCGGGAGGGCTTAAAGGCTTCCTCTGTTGTTCGATTGATTTCCAGTATCCACAGCTTTTTTGATTATTTGACGAAAAAGGGAATATTAAAGGATGACCCTTCGGAACGTATTAAGGCTCCGAAGGCCGAACAGGCAAAGCAGGAGATTATTTCCGTAGAAGAACTGGAGACACTGCTTGCGGCACCGGACACCGATACTCCGAAGGGCTTACGTGACCGGGCAATGCTGGAGCTTCTGTATGCAACAGGAATTCATCTGAACTCTTTGCTTAGTTTAACGCTTTCCCAGGTACATTTAAGATATAAGGTATTGACAGTAAGTGTGGGAGACCAAAACCGGGTTTTGCCGCTGGGAAAACCGGCTTGTGATGCCTTAGAGGCTTATTTGGAACGCGGAAGAGAAGTGTTAAGAAAAGAGCATTCCGAACCGGAGCTTTTGTTTTATAACAAAGCAGGTGAAGAAATGACAAGGCAAGGCTTCTTTAAACGAATCACCGAATACACCAAAAAAGCGGGACTGCCGAATATCACACCGCGTACCCTGCGAAATTCCATGATACATCATCTCATGAGTAACGGTGCCTCCTACGCAGGTGTGCATCAGCTTCTGGGAACAAAACGGTTGTCTGCCGCCATGAATTTCGAGCGTCAGACCCAAACCATACCGGATATGTACAAAAAAGCCCATCCCAGAGCCTAGGGACGGGCTTTTGATAGTTTGTGTTATACTCTTTCAGCAATGCGATAGAGCAGTTCTTCGGTATCCGTCCATCCCAGACACGGGTCGGTAATGGACTTGCCGTAGATGTGCTCACCGATTTTCTGGCTTCCTTCTTCGATGTAGCTTTCCACCATAACACCCTTTACAAACTTTGCTACATCCGGATTTACCTTGCGGCTGTGTAAAATCTCGGAGACGATACGCGGCTGCTCCCCGAACTTCTTGTTGGAGTTGTTGTGGTTGGCATCCACGATAACCGCCGGATTCTTTAAGTGCGGACGCTCCGCATACATGGACAGGAGACGTACCAGATCCTCGTAATGATAGTTGGTAATGCTCTGACCGTGAGAGTTTACGGCACCACGTAAAATACAATGTGCATACGGATTGCCGGTGGTCTGTACCTCCCACTGACGGAACAGGAAGGAGTGGGAGTGCTGCGCCGCGGTTACAGAATTCAACATAACGGAAAAATCACCGCTGGTCGGGTTCTTCATACCCGCCGGAATGTCCATACCGCTGACCGCAAGACGATGCTGCTGGTCCTCAACAGAACGGGCACCTACCGCAACATAGGAAAGAATATCATCCAGATACGGCCAGTTTTCCGGATAGAGCATTTCATCCGCAGCGGTCAGATGGGTTTCCTCTAAGGCATGTAAATGCATCTTACGAACCGCAATCAAGCCCTCCTGCATATTCGGTGCCTGTTCCGGATTCGGCTGATGGGCGATACCCTTGTAGCCTTCGCCGGTGGTCCGGGGCTTATTGGTATAAATACGCGGAACAATGAATAACTTATCCGCTACCGTTTCCTGTACCTTTGCAAGGCGATGGATGTAATCCAAAACAGCGGTCTCGTTGTCTGCGGAACACGGTCCGATGATAACGAGAAATTTATCGGATTCTCCGGTGAAAATCTTCTTCATTTCTTCGTCACGTGCGGCTTTTACCGCAGTTGCTTCCGGGGAAAACGGGTACAAATCCTTTAACACTTCCGGGGAAATTACTTCTCTGATTTTTGTGAAACTCATAGCAGGTCCTTTCCGGCAATCCAGTTCGGAATTTGCCGTTCATTTATAGTAAATCATGTATTTTTTCAGATACAAAGAACATTATAAAACTTGAAAAGAGCAGTGTCAATAGGCGTATTGCGGAATATTTTCAAATATGGTAAACTTATAGTTAATTATACAAACCAAAGGGAGCGAATGGGATATGCGAATGTATGATATGATTATGAAAAAGAAACACGGTGAAGCTTTAACAAATGATGAGATTCGCTTTTTGGTGAAGGGCTATACCAAGGGTGAAATCCCGGATTATCAGATGTCAGCATTTTTAATGGCGGTTTGTTTTCAGGGGATGGACGAAGCAGAGACGCTTTCCCTTACCATGGCTATGGCAGAAAGCGGTGAAATGCTGGATTTGTCCTCAATTCACGGAAGGAAAGCCGATAAGCACAGTACCGGAGGCGTGGGAGACAAGACGTCCTTGATTTTAGGACCGATGGTGGCAGCCTTAGGTGTTCCGGTAGCAAAAATGTCCGGCAGAGGTCTGGGGCATACCGGCGGCACCATTGATAAGCTGGAGAGTTTTCCGGGCTTTTCCGTGGCAATTTCCAACGAAAGATTTATCGAAAATGTCAATCGGATGAAACTGGCTATTATCGGACAAACGGCAGATCTGGCACCGGCAGATAAGATGCTGTATGCCCTTCGGGACGTAACTGCTACCGTAGATCAGCTT
>JAFTPY010000329.1 GCA_017463035.1 Lachnospiraceae bacterium | reverse complement strand
CTGCGCACTAATCTCCCCGTCCTCTTCGATTCCCTCCAGCAAATACTGAGAACCGATGTTAGAGGTCATAATCAAAATCGTATTCTTAAAATCTACCGTACGTCCCTGAGAATCGGTAATGCGACCGTCATCCAGCACCTGAAGCAAAACCTTAAACACATCCGGATGAGCCTTTTCGATTTCGTCAAACAGCACTACGGAATACGGTTTTCTGCGCACTGCCTCTGTGAGCTGACCTCCCTCTTCGTAGCCTACATAGCCCGGAGGCGCTCCGATTAAGCGGGACACGGAATACTTCTCCATATACTCACTCATATCGATACGCACCATATTGGCTTCGTTATCAAAAAGGGATGCTGCCAGCGCCTTTGCCAGTTCCGTTTTGCCCACTCCGGTCGGACCTAAGAACAGGAAGGAACCGATAGGCTTTGTTGGGTCCTTGATGCCGGCCTTGGCACGGATAATCGCGTCCGCCACCTTCTGTACACCCTCGTCCTGTCCGATGACTCTGCGGTGCAACTCCTCATCCAGATGAAGCGTCTTATTCCGTTCGCTCTCCGTAAGCTTTGCCACCGGAATACCCGTCCATCGGGACACAATCTTCGCAATTTCTTCTTCACTGACATTTTCGTGTACAAGGGTGTGTCCTTCCTTTGCCACCGCCTCTTCCTCTGCAACGAGTTGCTTCTGCAGCTCCGGAAGCTTGCCGTATTTGAGCTCTGCGGCCTTGTTTAAGTCATATTCCCGCTCTGCCTTTACAATCTCGTTATTTAACTCTTCCAACTGTTCGCGAAGCTTCTGTACACGTTCCACAGATGCCTTTTCATTATCCCACTGTGCCTTTGCTTCCGCAAACCGTTCTCTTTCTTCAGAAAGCTCCTTTTGTAATGCTTCCAGACGCTCCTTACTGATACGGTCGTCCTCTTTCTTTAAGGCCGCCTCTTCAATCTCCATCTGCATAATATGTCTCTGCACATCATCCAGCTCCGTCGGCAGAGAATTGAGCTCTGTCTTAATCAGTGCACATGCTTCATCCACCAAATCAATTGCCTTGTCCGGCAGAAAACGATCGGAAATATAACGATTGGACAACGTTGCCGCAGACACTAACGCTGCATCCGTAATCCGCACGCCGTGATACACTTCATAGCGTTCCTTCAAACCACGCAAAATAGAAATCGTATCCTCCACCGTCGGCTCTTCCACCAGCACCGGCTGAAAACGACGCTCTAACGCCGCATCCTTTTCAATATAAATACGGTACTCATCAAGCGTCGTAGCTCCGATACAATGAAGCTCTCCTCTGGCCAGCATCGGCTTTAACATATTGCCCGCATCCATTGCCCCGTCAGTCTTTCCGGCTCCTACAATGGTATGGAGTTCATCGATAAAGAGGATAATCTTTCCGTCACTTTTTTTCACCTCTTCTAAAACCGCCTTTAAGCGTTCTTCAAACTCTCCGCGGTATTTTGCGCCGGCCACCAAAGCTCCCATATCCAGTGCAAACAAGCTCTTATCCTTTAGTCCCTCCGGCACATCACCTCTGACAATACGCTGGGCGAGGCCTTCCACCACCGCCGTCTTACCCACGCCCGGTTCACCGATGAGTACCGGATTATTCTTTGTCTTGCGGGACAAGATACGAATCACATTACGAATCTCACCGTCTCTGCCGATGACCGGATCCAGCTTCTGATTCCTGGCACGTTCCACCAAATCATATCCGTACTTCTCCAGGGTATCGTAAGTCGCCTCCGGATTATCCGTCATCACCTGCTGGTTGCCCCGTACCGTCGCAAGCGCCTGCAAAAAGCGTTCCCTCGTAATTCCGAAAGTGCGGAACAACTCTTTCACTTCCTTGGAGGCATTCTTAAGCATAGACAAGAACAAATGCTCCACAGATACATAAGCATCTCCCATAGCCTTTGCCTCATCCTCCGCATAAAACAGCACCTTATTCAAATCATTTCCCACATAAACCTGTGCGGCACCGGACACCTTCACACGCTTCTTTAAAAGCCCCTCTACCTGGGCCGTAAATACCTCCGGTGCAATCTCCATCTTTGTCATAAGCTTCGGAATCAGACCTTCTCCGTCTGTCATTAACGCGTACAACAAATGCTCCTGCGCCAGCTCCTGGTGTCCGAAATCGTAAGCCAGCTTCTCACAATCCTGCACTGCCTGCACCGACTTTTGCGTAAACTTGTTAATATTCATACCACATCTCTCCCTTCCGGTTCTAAAACAAACACCCTTATCCGTTTTCTATCTGTTCTACACTGACTATAACACGCTTTTTTAAAAAATGCAAGACCCATTTTTAGAATTCCCTTTTCAAAGCCCTTATATTCCTCTGATTATCCTACTTTTCTTATCCTCTCTTCTCCAATACATTCCGCCAAATCCGCGCCCTACCGTTCTTCTCTCTATTGCTTTTCACAGACTACGCACTTGTGCGTGGCACTATTTTTCTTTGGAAGATCGGCTTGGGGTTCAAAATCAACATAAATAGGATTAAGAAAAGAGACACAATGGAATCTCCGAATTATCCTATCTGCGTAGGATGTTAGACTTTCTTATTGCTTCGTATGTACGCTGCAATGCCCGGACACGGATGTCCGGGCAAGCGTCACAATAAGACAGGAGGTCGCATTGGGACCGGTTGCATGCCGTTTTCTTACCCATACCGAAGCAATTAGAAAGCCTTCATCCGAAGCCTATAGATAATGAGGGATTCCATTGTGTCCCTTTTCGTAACCTTCTCTATATGGTTTTGAACCCCAAAGCCGTCCCTTTCCATATCCTTCTCGCGTGCAGGCGGTGCTACGCACCTTGCCCCACCTCGCGACATTGTCGCTCAGTCGTGGGCGCGTTCGCATAACTGCGCAACTGCTTGAGAGCAAGCTCTCGCAGT
>JAFTPY010000328.1 GCA_017463035.1 Lachnospiraceae bacterium | reverse complement strand
CCGGCAACGGAAGCAGCGTCAGAGGGCACGCAGCAGGCCCATCGTTTTGACCCGGAAAAGGCCAGTGCGGAGGATATTAAGCGTTTGGACAGCGGAGAAACGCGCAAGGGTATTTTGGAGGTTATGCCGGATAATTTCGGTTTTATTCGTTGTGATAATTATTTGCCGGGAGACAATGACGTATATGTGTCTCCGTCTCAAATTCGTAAGTACGGTCTGAAGACCGGTGACATTGTATGCGGTAATACGAAGATTCGCATGCAGAACGAGAAGTTTAGTGCACTGTTGTATATCAAGGATGTAAACGGGTTACCGGCAGATGTGATTGCAAAGCGTAAGCGTTTTGAGGATTTAACCCCGATTTTCCCGAACGAGCGTATCCATCTGGAAACGCCGGGTTGCAGTCTTTCCATGCGTATGGTGGATTTGATTTCCCCAATCGGTAAGGGACAGCGCGGTATGATTGTTTCTCAGCCGAAGACAGGTAAGACTACGTTGTTAAAGCAGATTGCAAAGGCAATTACAAAGAATCATCCGGACATGAATATGATTATTTTGCTTATTGATGAGCGTCCGGAGGAAGTAACGGATATTAAGGAGTCCATTGAGGGAGATAAGGTAGAGGTTATCTACTCCACCTTTGACGAGCTTCCGGAGAATCATAAGCGTGTATCAGAGATGGTAATCGAGCGTGCAAAGCGTCTGGTAGAGCAGAAGCAGGATGTGGTGATTTTGCTCGACAGCATTACCCGTCTTGCCCGTGCGTACAACTTGACCGTAGCACCAAGTGGACGTACTCTGTCCGGCGGTCTTGATCCGGCGGCGCTTCATATGCCGAAGAAGTTTTTCGGTGCTGCAAGAAACATGCGTGAGGGCGGTAGTTTGACCATCCTTGCCACGGCTCTTGTGGATACCGGCAGCCGTATGGATGATGTGGTATTCGAGGAATTTAAGGGCACCGGCAACATGGAGCTTCAGCTTGACCGTAACCTGTCCGAGCGCAGGGTGTTCCCGGCAATCGATTTGCCGCGTTCCAGTACCCGTCGTGACGATTTGCTTCTGACCTCGGAGGAGCAGGAGGCAACGTCTCTTATGCGTCGCCTGTTTAACGGAGCAAAGGCGGAGGAGTCTATCGAGAATATTATGCGTACGTTCCAGAGCACAAAGAATAACGCAGAGTTTGTGCAGATGATTAAGAAGTTCCGGTAAGGTTGTTCTTGAAATAAGATGATTTTGACAGAAGAAGAGTGTTTGGGAGGAGTTTTATGGCTGCAATTGACAATGATTGGTTACCGGCAGTGAATGCCGAGTTTAAGAAGCCGTATTATGCGGAGTTATATAAGTTTGTGAAGGAAGAGTATTCCAAAGTGGCGGTGTTTCCGCCGTCGGATGAGATTTTTTCGGCGCTTCATCTGACGCCGCTTTCTAAGGTAAAGGTAGTGATTATCGGGCAGGACCCGTATCACAACGTGGGACAGGCCCACGGACTTTGCTTTTCCGTGCGCCCGGAGGTGGATATCCCGCCGTCTTTAGTGAATATTTACAAGGAGCTGCAGAGTGATTTGGGCTGTAAGATTCCGAACAACGGCTATTTGGTAAAGTGGGCAGAGCAGGGCGTGCTGCTTCTGAATACGGTATTGACGGTCCGTGCCCATCAGGCCAACTCCCATCAGGGGAAAGGTTGGGAGCAGTTTACGGACGCTATTATCCGGGCCGTAAACGCCGAGGACCGGCCCATTGCGTACCTGCTTTGGGGACGCCCGGCCCAGAGCAAAATGAGTATGTTAGATAATCCGAAGCATAAGGTATTTACCGCACCTCATCCGAGTCCGCTTTCCGCGCACAGGGGGTTCTTTGGATGTAAGCATTTTTCCCAGGCCAATGCGTTTTTGATGGAGAACGGTGTGGAGCCGATTGACTGGCAGATAGAGGATGTGTAAGGGGGCGCGGCTCCCATTCTTACAAGTGCGATAGTTTTCTAAAATCAACAGAGGCTGCTATTTGTTGTTTTGTTTGCTGAGCGCAACGCTCCGTCAAACTTCCTCTAACCGGTTCTAAACGTCTCTCGGGTGTGGCCTCGAGACTTAGAACCGTTAAGAGGCGATTTCGACTGCGCTAAAGGCGCGCCCCTTCGGGAATGCAAACAATACAAAAAATAGCAGCCTCTGTCGATTAAGGCAAGGATATCTTTACTTGTAAGAATTCGCCATGCCCGAGCCGCCGCGCATATACAGGCAAGTGGGGAGAAGAATTGTACTGAAGAATCGTTATTTCTGACTGATTTTTAGAAGAAGAGCCTCTTGCAATACCTGAGAGAAGTTAATACCGAGAGCTAAAGCTTCTTCATTTAACCATTCCGGGATGCTAAGGGTCTTCTTTACCGCCTTGGTGTTGTGTTTACGGCGGTAGGCCGCTAAGTCAAGGGAGACAAGGGCAAGAGTGGCTCCTTCCGGTACGGTGATATCGGACGGGAGTGAAGCCTTTGGGAGGTCTTTAGAGGTGTATCCTGAAACGCAAAGACCCAAGGCATCTACTGCCATGGCATAGGTTTCCTCTAAGGTCTCACCTTGGGTGAAGCATTCCGGAAAATCCGGAAAAGACACCCAGAAGCCTCCTTCCGGAGCAGTGTGAAATAATGCAAAGTAAAAGAGAGTGTTCATGCGTACCTCCTTGTGTGATAGGTTATTTTAATCCGGTTTGGCGTAAAATGGCATGTTCTATACCTTTCTTT
>JAFTPY010000327.1 GCA_017463035.1 Lachnospiraceae bacterium | reverse complement strand
GACAGGGTTGCATTATTTGAAAAAGAAAAGGAAAAAGGGAAGGGAAACAAAGGATATGATGCATTCGGCCTCGGTGAGCTTGTGGGGCTGTTTCGCGAGACCGGTTTGATGAAGAAGTGGGCAGAAATCAGCAATCGTGATATCGGGTTGATTGAGAGTTTTAATTACAATTCCGTGGTTGAATTGAGAAATAATATAATTCATAACGGAGGAGAATGCGGGAAACTGGAAGCGGAATTGGTGTTTAATTATGTGAAAAGTTTGTATGCAACATTGGGAGTAATCAGTACGGAGGGAGTAGTCGACAAATCGTATGATGCCAAGGGGACTGAAGGAAGAACCGACGATAAAAAAGAAATGGTGAACATTGCACTGGTAAAGGAGAAAGGGATTATTGTAAATCAGGCGGATAATAGCAGAAATATGTCCTGTAAGGTAGAGACGATGAATCGGATGCTGTCCGTGGCATATATAAATACAAGGGAACTGGCGGGGGAAGAAGCGGCGGAAAAGATGTTGTATGATATGGGATATGACAGCGGAAGTGCCTTCGGTCGCGTGATGTATGAAAGATATGAAGTGGATAACAATGAGCTTTCCTTTGAAGAGAAGCTTGCACAGTGGTGCGAGTTTGATTCGGTTGTGGGCTGGGGAAAGTTTAAAAGCAGCATTACCGTAAACGAAGAAGAGGGAACATTGGAAGGGTATTTGGAAATTAAAGACAGCTTTCCGTGCCATAACAGAAAGAGAACCGATGTCCCGATTTGCGGATTTATGAGAGGATACTGTGAAGGCGTGATTACCCAGCTGTTAGGCGATTTGAAAGTGCATATCGGCTGTGAAGAGGGACAGTGTCCTTTAAAGAACGCTTTGAAGAAGGTTTGCAGATTTTACGTGAGGGTTTTACCGTAGGAGGCATTGGTCAATAATGCATCTTTCAAAGGTAAAACGACAAAGATTCCCAGAAAATACCTATTGACAAATGAAAAACCTTGGGATAAAATATGCAATGGAGACTCGGTTTTTTTGGAAAGTCTGACAGGGATAATGTGTCATGGACTGCGAGCACATTTCAGATGAGTAGTAAATCGGGAACGCTCCGGGCTTTTCTACAATCGAATACGAAAAGCGGATACGGATACGTATCAATGCGGGTGGCACCGCGGGTCAAATGATTAAGTTTGCTCGTCCCGGGAATATTAGTACTAATATTCCCGGGCTTTTTATTTTTTAAAGGAGGTTTTATTATGTATAGAACACACTACTGTAATGATATTCGTGATGAGCATATCGGCAGTTCTGTCCAGCTTGCCGGCTGGGTCGATGTTGTGCGAGATCACGGAGGCGTTATCTTTATCGATTTGCGCGATTATACCGGTGTAACGCAGATCGTGGTTCACAACGAGGAGTTGTTGAAAAATGTGAATCGTGAGACGGTTATTTCCGTAAGCGGAAAGGTTGAAAAACGTGCACCGGAGACCGTAAACGAGAAGATTGCTACCGGTTATGTGGAGCTGGTTGCGGATTCCCTGCAGATTCTCGGTAAGAGCCGCAATATGTTACCGTTTGAGGTTCGTTCCTCTCATTTGAGTAAGGATGAGCTTCGTTTGAAGTACCGCTATCTTGATTTACGTAATCCGAAGAACCATGAGAAGCTTGTGATCAGATCCAAGATTATCCGTCATTTACGTAACAAGATGGAAGAGAAGGGCTTTTTGGATATGCAGACGCCGATTTTGACCGCGTCTTCTCCGGAGGGTGCCCGTGACTTTTTGGTGCCGAGCCGTAAGCATCCGGGTAAGTTCTATGCATTGCCGCAGGCTCCGCAGCAGTTTAAGCAGCTTTTGATGGTATCCGGCTTCGACAGATACTTCCAAGTGGCACCGTGCTTACGAGATGAGGATGCAAGAGCCGACCGTTCTCCGGGTGAGTTCTATCAGCTTGACTTTGAGATGGCATTTGCAACCCAGGACGAGGTACTTGAAGTATGTGAAGATGTGGTTCACGACACCTTTAAAACCTTCTCCGATAAGAAGGTAACGGATAAGCCGTTCCGTCGTATTACGTATGCGGAATCCATGATGAAATACGGTTCCGATAAGCCGGACCTTCGTAATCCGCTCATTATTTGTGATTTAACCGATTTCTTTGCGGATGTGGATTTCCCGGCGTTTAAGGGAAAGCCGGTTCGCGGTATTGTGGCAAATTGTGCAGGTAAGTCCAAAAAGTTCTTTGAGGATTCCTTAAAGTTTGCAACCTCTGCCGAGGTAGGCTTAGGCGGTCTCGGATATATTACTTTAAAGGAAGGCGTTTTTGCCGGCCCGATTGCGAAGTTCTTATCCGATGCCAAGAAGGCAGAGATTATTGCATTAACCGGTGTTAAGGAAGGCGAAACCTTATTCTTTATTTGTGATGACAAGAAAAACGATACGGAGAAGAAGGCTGGACATATTCGTTCCTGGCTTGCCGCAAAGGAGCAGCTTGATTTAATCCGTGACGACGCCTTTGAGTTCTGTTTCATCGTTGATTTCCCGATGTATGAAATCGATGAAGAGACGGGAGATACGATATTTACACACAATCCGTTCTCTATGCCGCAGGGCGGAATGGATGCGTTACTGGGTGAGGACCCGACACAGGTTCTGGCTTACCAGTACGACCTGGTATGTAACGGTATTGAGCTTGCTTCCGGTGCCGTACGTAACCATGATGTGGACATTATGAAGAAAGCGTTCGAAATCGCAGGCTATTCGGAGGATGAGTTAAAGGCCAGATTTAGCGCACTGTATAACGCATTCCAGTACGGTGCACCGCCGCATGCGGGTATGGCACCGGGAATCGACCGTATGGTAATGCTTCTTACGGATGAGGAAAAGATTTTAGAGGTTATTGCCTTCCCGTTGAACGGTAATGCGCAGGATCTTCTTCTCGGTGCACCGAGTGAGGTTACCAATCAGCAGTTGGAGGATGTTCATCTTCTCGGAAACAGCAATGCACTTGCAGCACGCGGTGTACCGACGGGCGCAAGCAAGGGAAGAACCGAAAAGCGTTCTACCTTCTCCAATGACCAGCAGTTGAACCAGCTGTCTCTTACGGAAGAGGAAGAAGCTACCATGCAGGGTATTTTTATGAGCAGGAAGGGCTATGAAGAGGCGCTGAAGGATATTAATACGGAAAATGTGGAAGAGATGATTTATGTTATGCCTATGACCAACATTTTACGTGAAGATGAGAGAAAACAGCAGTTTACCAGAGAGAGCCTGCTTGCGGGAGCTCCGGAACGTAACGAAGACAGTTGGCAGGTGCCACGACTTGTAAAGTGAGGTGCGTAGAATGAATTATTATACGACAAAGTTATCGGATAAGGGAACGGTAGCGGTGGACGATACCATTTTGGTAAAGGGCGCAATGACCGGTGCGGGTTCCCGTATATTGGAAGGGTTTGAACCGTTATTCAGTGCGGAAGCGGTGACCCGTTTGGAAGAAAAGGGCTATGTGATTTCCGGAAAGACCCAGGTG
>JAFTPY010000326.1 GCA_017463035.1 Lachnospiraceae bacterium | reverse complement strand
GAAGTGGGTATGTTACTTACCTTTACCGGATATGTGGGACAGCTTTCCGGACCGATGGATTTCTTCTCCCGGTTCTTTAATAACTGGTCTGACAGTATGAACAGCGCACAGCGTATGTTTGAAATCTTAGATTCCATTCCGGAAGTGACGGAAAAGGAACAGGCAGTACGCCTGACTGAGCCGGAGGGTGAGATTGTTCTCGACCATGTGACCTTCGGTTATGAAATCAGTAAGCCGATTTTAAAGGATATTACCTTACATATTAAGCCGGGCGAAATGCTTGGTATCGTAGGGCGTTCCGGTGCGGGAAAGACCACCCTGGTGAATCTGATTTCCCGTATGTACGACCCGCAGGAGGGTCAGATTTTAATCGATGGTGTCAATGTACGGGATATGGCCTTTTACGATTTGCGTCGTAACGTAGCCATGGTATCTCAGGAGACCTATATTTTCATGGGTACGGTTGAGCAAAATATCGCCTACGCAAATCCGACGGCAACGAAGGAAGAGATTATTCAGGCTGCGGTACTGGCAAGTGCTCATGAGTTTATTTTGCGTATGCCGGACGGTTACGATACGGTCATCGGTTCCTCGGGACGTCAGCTTTCCGGCGGTGAGAGACAGCGTATTTCCATCGCCCGTGCGATTTTGGCGAACCCGAAGATTTTGATTTTAGACGAAGCGACGGCCTCCGTGGATACGGAGACGGAGAAGGCGATTCAGACGTCCATGCAGTATCTGGTAAAGAACCGTACCACGCTTTCCATTGCCCATCGTTTGTCTACGCTGCGTGATGCGGACCGCCTGATTGTACTGGATCACGGAATGATTACGGAGGAAGGAACCCAGAAGGAATTGGAAGAGCTTCGCGGTACCTATTACAAGCTGATGGAATTGCAGACAAAGGCTCTTGCGCTTAAGGGACTGGAATAGGAGGCTATTGTGAGAGATCATTTTGAAGAAGAATTTAGTTTAGAGCAGATGGAACAGGAAACGGAAGCAATGCTCCGTCTCCGTTATCTGACTCCGGAAACGGCGACCTTTGCCCGTACCGAAGGAGGTTTTGTAAGCCTTAAGGTAGAGGGTGAGGAGTATTCCCGTGTACAGGTAGTGCGGATGTTCCCGTTCTCCGAACCGGGCAAGTACATTTCCATTCGTACCGCAGAGGAGACCTCCAAGGAAATCGGTGTTATAAAGAGCATGGAAAATTTCCCGCAGGAAGTACGTGAGATGCTTTCTGAGCAGCTTGCACTTCGTTATTTTACACCGATTATTACGAAGATTTATCAGATTAAGGATCAGTACGGTTTTGCGTACTTTGATGTAGAAACCGACAGAGGTCATTGCCGCTTTGTTATTCGTATGGGTGGTAATGCGGTAGTACATCTTTCCGATACGAGAATCATTATTTCGGATATTGATGAAAACCGGTTTGAGATTCCGGATGTATCGAAGCTTACGATAAAGGAACAGAAGAAGTTAGACTTGTTCCTGTAAGGTTGTGGTTCTTATGTGAGGCCTTGTTTGCTTTGCATAACGGCAAGAGAGGAAATCGATATGATATTAAAATTTGAGTTAAATCAAAAGGAGCTGGCGGCACTTGCTCTTTCTACGGGAGAAGAAGTACTGTATGCGGTTCCTTACGATTGTGATCTTTCCGGCAATTTTGTGAAGGATGCGTTTACGGTCGTGACAAACAAGCGACTTGTATTGCTCCATAATGCTGTGAAAGAAAAAGAATATGATCTTTCCGAGTATGATGCGGTAAAGGCAGAGCCGAGGATTAATTGCGGTGTGTTGTATGCGGTAAAGGACGGACAGGATTATCTGATTGTGAGGTATTCTTCCAAGCACTTGGCGCGGTATGCCTATGTGGCAAGAGGAGTTGCTTTGTTACTTTCCGGAAGCAATGAGCGTGCAGAGAGCGAAGAGAACGAAAAGACCTGTTTTGTCTGCGGAAGAGCATTGCCGGGTACCAAAGAGTGTACGTATTGTAACCGGAAGAGCAGAGGCGTCTTTTTCCAGATTGTACAGCTTCTCGGCTCCTATAAAAAGCAGTTGATTCCGATTATCGCACTGATGGTAACCCGTGCCATTATCGGTCTGTTCAGTCCGGAGTTGCAGAAGTATCTGGTGGATGAAGTATTGTATAGCGGAGAAAAGAAGTTTTCTATGGCGATGCTGGTACTGGGTGCCATGTTCTTCGTGGGCATCGGAATTGCTTTGGTTGATATCGGAAAGAGCTACGGTTGTGCAAAGCTTGGTTCCACCATCGGAAAGGATTTGCGTTCCAAGCTGTACAATAAGATTCAGATGTTATCTTTGTCCTATATTCACGAAAAACGCCCGGGTGCGCTGATGAACCGTATTATGCATGATACGGGACGTATCCGTATGTTTATGGAGCATGTATTCTGTAACATGTTTACGGTGGTTATCATGTTCGTGGCCGTTGTAATTTATATGTTGGTATTGAACTGGAAGCTGGCACTGATTTCCTTTATTTTCGTACCGATTGCGGCTGTGGTTTCCATGCTTTGGAGAAAGAACATCCATCGCCGTTTCCGATTGCAGGGTAAAAAGTCCGACGACGTACACAGCGCCCTGCAGGATGTTATTTCCGGTATGAACGTAGTAAAGGGATACGGTAAAGAAAAGGATGAATCCGAAAAGTTTAATATGTTTTCCGACGTATTTGCAAATGTACAGAAGCGCAATGAAGTGTTCTGGGCTATGTTTTTCCCGTTACTTAATTTCTTAATGGGTGCCGGAGTTTATTTGGTTATTTTCTACGGCGGAAGAAGTGTGCTTGGTGAGACTATGACTCCGGGTGAGGTAATGCAGTTTGTCAGCTATACCTCCATGCTTTATATGTACCTCGGCTGGATTAACAACCTGCCGCGTCAATTGATGGACCTGGTGACCAGTATGGAGCGTATTAACGATATTATGACCCAGGAGCCGAAGATTCAGAATACGGAAAAGGCTTGTAAGCCTGAGATTACCGGCGCCATCGAGTTTAAGAATGCTACCTTCGGTTATCATTCCTATGAACCGGTGGTAGAGGGCATTAACCTTACGGTAAAACCGGGTGAAATGATTGGTCTTGTAGGTGCCTCCGGTGCCGGAAAGTCCACCCTTATCAATCTTATCATGCATCTGTACGATGTAGACGGTGGTGAGCTGATTGTAGACGGAGAAAATATCAAGGATATTGATATCGACTACTATCACTCTAAAATCGGTGTGGTATTGCAGGAAACCTTCCTGTTCTCCGGCACGATTTTTAATAACATCCGCTACGCAAAGCCGGATGCCACGGAAGAAGAAGTTATTATGGCCGCCAAGATGGCAAATGCCCATGACTTTATTACCCGTATGCCGGATGGCTACAATACCTATGTAGGTGAAAAGGGAAGCCGCCTCTCCGGCGGAGAGCGTCAGCGTATTGCTATTGCGAGAGCTATTTTAAATAATCCGAAGATTTTGATTCTTGATGAAGCAACGGCAAGTCTGGATACGGAGAGCGAATACCTGATTCAGACCGCATTGGAGCGTCTTACCACAGGTAAGACCACCTTTGCCATTGCACACCGTCTGTCTACGCTCAAAAACGCAGACCGTCTTGTGGTAATCGATAAGCACCGCATTGCGGAAATGGGTACCCACGACGAGTTAATGGCAAGCAAGGGTATCTACTACGGCCTTGTAACCGCACAGCTTGAGATGCAGGCGAAGAAGGAGACGGCGAGTGCATAAAACGGTGAGAGAAACAAGCGTGATTTGCTGAAAAACCATTTGACACATAGGTAAAAGAAGAGTATAATAATAGCGGTATCAGGGATACCGCTATTATTTATTTTGGAGGGAACATCTATGAACAAAGGTACTGTTAAGTGGTTCAACAACCAGAAGGGTTTCGGTTTCATCAGCGATGAGCAGGGTAACGATGTATTCGTACATTACACCGGTATCACCTCTGAGGGATTCAAGTCCTTGGAAGAGGGTCAGGCTGTTGAGTTCGAAATCGTTGAGGGCGCTAAGGGACCGCAGGCTACGAACGTAACCAAGTTATAATTCAAGAAAGTTTTACGTGTACCTTTTTCTCATATATAAATTTTAGGGATTTTTATACGGAATAAGTTATATTGTAAGAACGAATTGAAGTAAGGGGATATCGGGTTCCGAT
>JAFTPY010000325.1 GCA_017463035.1 Lachnospiraceae bacterium | reverse complement strand
TTTACGGAGCATAGGCAAAGAAAAATAGTTGTAAAAGGTGTGATTTTGTTATATGAAAATCTTTCGGTTTAATTCGGCGGTGCCCTTTCAGTACAACATGTCGGGAAAGTTTAAGTCTCCGAATCCGGAGTGGATTCATCTGACCCGGCAACTGTATGATTTTGAGCTTTTTGTGGTGACGGATGGGGTGCTTTATATTGCGGACAATGAGACGGAATATGTAATTGAAAAGGGGAGCTACTTACTGATGCCTCCTACCGCAAAGCAATACGGATACCGGTCGGGGGCCTGTTCCTTTTACTGGCTGCATTTTTCACCGGCGGTTCCTTACGATACCCTATATTCGGAGCGACAGTCTGCGGAGCAGGACACGCTTTCGGTGTCGGTACCCCTTTCCGGTAAATTGCAATCTTTGGAGCGCATGGTAATTTTGATGAAGCAGCTTCAGGATTCTGATAAGCGGTACGGTATGCGGAGTCTCAATAATTTTACAACAGGGGTGATTTTGGCTGAACTCAGTGCACAAAGCTTTGTGGCAAGAAAGTACAACAATGCGGATAACAGTCCGCAGCTTTACAATGATATTACGGAGTACATTGCGCTTAATATTTACAGTGATTTAAAGGTGGCGGATGTGGCGGACTATTTCGGCTATAACGAAAAATATCTGACCACCTATTTTAAGAAGTGGGCTAAGGTATCCATGAAACAGTTTATGATTCAGAAGAAAATGGAGTATGCCAAGGCGGAGCTGGCGGAGACAAATCACTCCGTATCCCAAATCGGCTATACCTTGGGATATTCGGACCCTCATAACTTCTCCAATGCATTTAAAAAGGAGACGGGGCTTACCCCAAGCGAATATCGGGACAGCTACGCGAAACGGAAACTGAATCAATAAGATGAGAGCTGATAGGAGGGGCGGTTACGCAAAAAGTGTACCGTCCTTTTCTTTTTGGAGAGCTCCGAACATTCGTAGTGGGAAGACGCAATGCGGAGAATCAAAAATAATTTCGGATTTAAGGATTCTTTAATAATTGGTCTGTTATGATAGGGGGCAGAACGAGGAAAGGGGTAGTAAGATGTACTTACGGATTTTAAAAAGAGATTTGAAGCGAAAGCGGACCATGAATGTGATTTTGCTGTTGTTCATTACATTGGCAACCATGTTTGTGGCAAGTAGTGTGAACAACATTATCAGTGTGACCACAGCACTGGACGATTACTTTGAGATGGCGAATGCACCGGATTATCTGGGGGCTACCATGAATAAGGCAGAGAACGGAGAGATAGAGACGGTACTTGACGGTGCGGATTCGGTAGATGGCTATCGGACGGAACAGGTTATTTTTATGGCAAATACGATGGTGTCCAGTGATAACGAAGAGGCAGAAATCCTCGGAGGTACCATGTTGCTGCAGGGAGATGCCGATTTGGCATTAAATTATTTTCTTTCGGATAACAGTGTCTTGAAAGATGTGGCGTCGGGAGAGGTGTATATGACCGGTCATATGATGGAAAAGCAAAAGCTGTCCGTGGGTGACCGGGTGACGATAACCATAGAAGGCGTGAGCAAAGAGTTTCGGATTGCCGGCACTGTCAATGATGCGGTGATGGGATCGAACGCGCTGTCCATAACCCGTTATATTGTGGATGAAGAAGACTATGGATTCTTTTTTGATGAAGAAAAAATTTCCTCTATGTACGGTGGCAAAATTTGCTATATCGAAACAGCGGATATTGATACCATGCTTACGGAACTGGGAGAGACCGGTGGAAGCTTTATGTTTTCCATGGACCGGGCGTATATGAGGTTTTGCTATATCTTTGATATGATTGTTACCGGTATTTTGTTGGCAGTCAGCGTGCTGTTTATTGTGATTTCCTTTGTGGTACTTCGGTTTACCATTACCTTTACCCTGGCAGAAGAGTTCAGAGAAATCGGAGTCATGAAAGCCATCGGAATCAAAAATCGAAAGATTCGGGGGTTGTATCTTGTAAAGTATGCACTTTTGGCGGTAATCGGTGCTGCCCTCGGGCTGGTGTTCAGTTACCCGTTCGGTACGATGCTTATGAAGGTATCTTCCAAGTCGGTGATACTGACGGGAGAAAATGCTTATGGGGTGAACATACTTTGCAGTGTGGCGGTGGTAGCAGTGATTTTGCTGTTTTCTTACGGATGTACTCGGAAAGTAACCGGATATACCCCGGTGGATGCCATACGGAACGGACAGACGGGAGAACGGTTCCGGAAAAAGAGTCTGATGAGTTTGGCGAAATCAAGACTGGGAACGACAGGCTTTTTGGCAATGAATGATATTGTCAGCAGTCCGAAACGATACGGTATTGTGACTTTGACCTTTACTCTGTGTTTATGTGTTACGTTAACACTGTCTGCATCGGCAACTACGTTAAAAAGCGACAAGTTGTTGCCTGCCTTTGATATGGTGGAATGTCACGCTATGGTTGGTATCAACGGTGGAGATGTAATGACCTTTATGGCAGAGGATGGGCGCACGGTATTAAAAGACTATCTGGCAGAGATGGAAGAAACACTTTCGGAGCACGGAATGTCTGCTACCTGTGTACAGGATTTGATGATACCGCTTACGGTAAGGAACGGAGAGAAAGAGGCTCAGATACAATGCTTTCAGGCAACGGGAGCAAAGATAGACCAATTTGCCCGGATTGCAGGGACTGTACCGGAGGCACCGGGAGAAATCGCCATGACAAGACTGGCGGCAGAGTCCATAGGAGCGGATATTGGAGATACGGTAGTAATTGTCAGCATGGAAGGGGAACGGGAGTATCTCATTACCGCATTGTATCAAACTATGAATAATCGCGGGTATGGGGTACGTTTCCATGAGGATGAAAATATAGATTATATTCAGGTGTCGGGCGGAATGTCCGGACAGATTATTTTCACAGATAACCCAGGTAAGAAAGAGGTTAAGGAGCGGATAGAGAAAATCAACACATTTTTTGATAAGTACGGCGAAGTAATCCTTGTCGAAGAATGGGTGAAGGAAGCGGTAAGTGTAGCAGACACGATGAATGCCATAAAGGGACTGATGACGGGATTAACTATCCTATTGGTGGCTTTGGTAACGGTGCTGTTGGAACGTTCCTTTATTGCAAAGGAGACAAGAGAGATTGCACTCATGAAAGCGATGGGATTAAAAAACGGAAAGATTTACGGTTATCATGTGGCACGTTTTGCTCTTGTGGGAGTGGTGGCAGTGTTCTTTGCCGAACTTCTGTTACGACCGTTTTTACGGCTTTGCATCGACCCGATTTTTCGGATGATGGGAATGGAAGTGGCAGTGGATTATGCCGTAAATCCGGCAGAAGTATATGTGGTGTTACCGCTGGTTGTTCTTGGAACTACGATGGTAACGGCACTTTTGACCGCACTGTACACCAAAAAGATTAAGGCAGCCGATGTGGCAGGTTTGGAATAGAGAAAGGGGATTTGATATGAGAACTGTGTTGGAAACGAAGAATCTTTGCAAGACCTATATTGTAAATAAGCGTCAGAATAATGTTTTAAAAAACGTGAATCTGGCGGTAGAAGAAGGAGAAATGGTGGCGGTGATGGGACCTTCCGGTTCCGGTAAATCCACACTTTTGTATACCGTGTCCGGAATGGACCGCATGACGGCGGGAGAAGTGCTGTTTGACGGAAAATGTATCGGAGCATTAAACGATAAGGAGCTGGCGGAGCT
>JAFTPY010000324.1 GCA_017463035.1 Lachnospiraceae bacterium | reverse complement strand
CAGATTCGCATGCATTGAATTTACCAGACAATGCTGCCCCATTTCCACACCAAAGTTGATGGAAGCAATGCCTCCGTCCCCGTTTTTCGTCCACTTCGGGAAATAGAGGAACTTATGCTTCATCTTTTCCAGACGCGGTATCCGCGGACGAATCTCTGTTTCAAAATCATGGAATTCGTCATGGGTGGAAATCGCAAAAAACAAGTTTACATCGTTGGAATCAAATTCATCCAATACCTCATCCGCAGGAATCGCACTTGTCCCGATCGGTACACAGCCGTCAAAAAACGCCGTATCCTGTGCCACCACCTGAAAACAGAAGGTTGCTCCGCTGGAATTTCCCATCACAATCTTTTTTCCGATGGTCTGCTCTCTGTCCTTTACAAAGGTTTTAATCAGGTCCACCACCGGTTTCGTGTACTCTCCCGTATGCCAGGTGCCTCTGACTTCCCCTTCCTCATTCCTGTATTCGTTGGCGAGCGGAATCAATACGTACGCACCGCCCATCTGCTCCTGATACTTCGGGGAAGCGAACAATTCGCCGCCGCTGTAATTGATACAACTATCACCTTCCACAGAGTTCGATGTACCGTGTAAGAAAACCAAAAGCGGATACTTCTTATCCTTCGGATAGCCGTGTTCCGTCGGGTCGTAGTAATAATATCTGAGATTCCCGATGGCAGGCACCTCAAAAACTTCCTTGTGATAAAGATGAAAATACTCACCTACCTTGTAGGTAGCGGCATAACTGATAAATTCACCCTCCGTAAGTTCATTCGCCCACGGTGGCGTCGGTTGATTTTCCATACGGCGTTCCTCCTTATCTGTTCAATTGCAACACCCACGGCTTGCTCCACTGCTTCGCACTTCCCGCAAGCCTGCCAACATTCGGCTTATAAGATCATCGTTAGCTGAATTCTCTTCTTCTGTAAATCTACGCTCATAACCTTTACATCCACAACATCACCGACGCTGACTGCATCTAACGGATGCTTAATGAAACGTTCCTTGGACATCTGGGAAATGTGAACCAGACCGTCCTGATGTACACCGATATCCACGAACGCGCCGAAATCGATAACGTTACGTACCGTTCCCTTTAAAATCATGCCCTCGGTCAAATCCTTCATTTCCAGTACATCGGTACGAAGAATCGGCTTCGGCATCTCCTCACGCGGGTCGCGGCCCGGCTTCTCTAATTCCTTAATAATATCCGTTAAGGTAATCTCACCGATACCAAGCTCCTCAGCCAGAGCGGTTTTATTCTTAATCTGACGGGAAAGACCGGACAATCCGCTACCGGATGCAACGTCCTTGGCATTTCCGCTATTCTTATCGCTTCCGTTCGTCTTCTTCGCGCTGTCCTCCTCAGCCGGTGCGGTAAAGTTGCCGCCATTCATGGCAGCCATCAGCGCCTGTGCCATCATAGTGTTGCCGCCCTTTACGCGCAAACGGTTGTCCTTCTCGCGATTACGCTTCGGGGTGTCGTCCTTCTTCGTTGCCTTTTCCGCACGAGCCTGCAACTCCTTCTGCTCCGCCTGTACCTTCTTAATATCCGCTGCGGTGTAGCCAAGCTTTTCAAGAAGCTTCTCCGCTGCCTCGTAAGACTCCGGATGCACGCTGGTGGCATCTAACGGATTGGTACCGTCGTTGATACGAAGGAATCCCGCACACTGCTCGTAAGCCTTCGGACCGAGCTTTGCCACCTTTAAAAGCTCCTTACGGGTCTTGAATTTCCCGTTTTCCTCACGGTATGCCACAATATTCTTTGCAATCGGCTTGGAAATACCGGACACGTACTCTAAAAGCGGTGCCGAAGCGGTATTTAAATCCACGCCTACCTTATTTACACAATCCTCTACTACGCCGGACAAGGTCTCCGACAGCTTCTTCTGGTTCATGTCGTGCTGATACTGACCTACGCCGATGGACTTCGGATCAATCTTAACCAGCTCCGCCAGCGGGTCCTGTAAACGACGGGCAATGGAAGCCGCACTACGCTGTCCCACGTCAAAGTTCGGGAACTCCTCCGTTGCCAGCTTACTTGCGGAATACACGGAAGCGCCTGCCTCGTTTACGATCACGTACTGAATCGGCTTGTTGAGCTCCTTAAGAAGCTCTACAATTACAAGCTCCGACTCTCTGGAGGCGGTACCGTTTCCTACGGAAATAAGGGTAATGTTGTATTTCTCGATTAACTTCTTCAAAATCTTCTTGGACTCTTCCACCTTGTTCTGCGGAGCGGTCGGGTAGATAACAACGGTGTCCAATACCTTACCCGTCGGGTCTACCACCGCCAGCTTACAACCGGTACGGAACGCCGGGTCCCAGCCAAGGACCGTCTGTCCCGCAATCGGAGGCTGCATCAGAAGCTGTACCAGGTTCTTACCAAACACCTTAATGGCACCGTCCTCTGCCTTTTCCGTCAAATCGTTACGAATCTCTCGTTCAATGGCCGGAGCAATGAGGCGGTTATACGCATCCTCTGCCGCAAATGCCAAAAGCTCGTCCGTAAACTCGTTCTTCTTTACAATAATCTTGGTCCGTAAGAACTGTAAAATCCGCTCCTCCGGCGCACTGACCTTTACGGTCAAAATCTTCTCATCCTCACCGCGGTTTAACGCAAGGATACGATGACCCGGAAGCTTCGCAAGCGGCTCCTCAAACTCATAATACATCTCATACACGGACTGGGTCTTTGCTTCCTTTGCGGCGGAAACAATCTTACCTTCCTCCATGGTGATTTCACGAATATAACGACGGTAATCCGCATCGTCGGAAATCTGCTCCGCAATAATATCCAACGCGCCTTCCACCGCTTCCTTGGCGGTCTTAACGGAAAGTGCTGCATCCTCTGCTTCCTTTACATACTCTGCACCCGCTTCTTCCGCCGGCTTGTCCAGAGCCTCGGTAAAAATAAGCTCAGCAAGCGGCTCCAGGCCTTTTTCCTTTGCAATGGTGGCACGGGTTCTTCTCTTCGGGCGATACGGACGATACAAATCCTCCACCTCAACCAAAGTGGTAGCTGCCAGAATCTGTGCTTTCAGCTCCTCGGTCAGCTTTCCCTGCTCCTCGATACTGCCCAGCACCTGTTCCTTCTTTTCCTCTAAGTTTCTAAGATATACCAAACGCTCGTGCAAATTACGAAGCACTTCGTCATTTAACGAACCGGTGACTTCCTTACGGTAACGGGCAATAAACGGAATGGTGTTGCCCTCATCAATCAACTTTACGGTAGCTTCTACCTGCTCCAAACGAATCCCTAATTCATTTTTCAATTGTTCATAGATATTCATGATTATGTCTCCTCACATCTGTCTTGGTGCAACAATGCGATACCGACGGATTGCTTCATTGCTCCGCAATTATCGCATCATATAGTTTAGCATATTTTACAAAAAAAGAAAAGAGGGAAGAAACCGGAGTTTCTTCCCTGAAAAATTATTCTTTTCTCTATCCGGCGTTATCGGTACGGATAGCATACACTTTACGTACTTCCTATTCCGTAACCACCTCAAACCGTGACCTGTTTTCTGCCCACTGTTCCGCATAAGAACCTTTTGGCGTAACAAGCATACACGTTCCCTTACCACCATCCCTATCGAAAGCATAGTAGTCAATATTCGTCACACTACTTGGTATGGTGACTTTTTTCAAATTGTCACAGACAGTAAATGCAGTTCCTTCGATTTCCGTTACACCGTTTGGTATTATGATTTCCGTCAGACTAACACATCCCTGAAAAAGACCCACCTCTATTTTCTTTAAATTGTT
>JAFTPY010000323.1 GCA_017463035.1 Lachnospiraceae bacterium | reverse complement strand
CGTTTGCTGTATGCCCGTATCGGTATTCCTCACTGTCCGGAGTGCGGTAAGGTTATCAAGAAGCAGACGGTGGACGAGATGTCGGATGAAATCATGCAGTTGCCGGAGCGGACGAAGATTCAGCTTTTGGCACCGGTGGTGAGGGGGCGCAAGGGTGAGCATGCGAAGATTTTCGAGCAGGCGAAGCGCAGCGGTTATGTCCGTGTCATTGTAGACGGACAGCAGTATGAGCTTTCCGAGGAGATTAAGCTGGAGAAGAATATTAAGCATAACATTGAGGTTGTTGTAGACCGTTTGGTCATCAAAGAGGGCATTGAGCAGCGTCTTCGGGATTCCATTGACAGTGTCCTGCGTTTAAGTGAGGGTCTGCTGATTGTGGATGTCATTGACGGGGAGCCGATTCGGTTCTCTGAGAGCTTTTCCTGCCCGGACTGCGGTGTCAGCATCGATGAGATTGAACCGCGTGTGTTTTCCTTTAACAATCCGTTCGGTGCCTGTCCGGAGTGTCACGGTATCGGCGTAAAGATGGAGTTTGACGAGGATTTGTTGATTCCGGATAAGTCCATGAGTATTGCCGAGGGTGCCATTGCGGTGCTGGGCTGGCAGTCTGCCACGGATCCGTCCAGTTACACCGGAAGTACGCTGACGGCACTGGCGAAGGAGTATAAGTTTGACTTGAAAACCCCGTTTGAGAAGCTGCCGAAGGACATTCAGGATATGATTTATTACGGTACCGGCGGTCGTGTGGTAAAGGTGCATTATCAAAGCCAGCGGGGACAGGGTGTGTATGATGTGGCCTTTGAGGGCCTGATTAAGAATGTGGAGCGCAGATACCGGGAGACTGCATCCGACACCACAAAGCAAGAGTACGAGACCTTTATGCGGACCACGCCGTGTAAGATGTGTAAAGGCAAGCGTTTGAAGAAGGAGTCCTTGGCGGTAACGGTGGGTGGTCGTAACATTGCGGAGATTACCGAGTGTTCCGTGCGGGATTTGTATACCTTTATGCAGGAACTGGAGCTGACGGAGCGTCAACAGCAAATCGGAGAGCTGGTATTAAAGGAGATTCGTGCCCGTGTAGGCTTTTTGATGGATGTGGGCTTGGACTATCTGACCTTGGCCAGAGCCACCGCATCCCTATCCGGCGGTGAGGCACAGCGTATTCGTCTGGCGACCCAGATCGGTTCCGGGCTGGTGGGTGTTGCCTACATTTTGGATGAGCCGAGTATCGGTCTGCACCAGAGGGACAATGACAAGCTGTTAAAGACCTTGAAGCATTTGAAGGACTTGGGAAATACATTGATTGTGGTAGAGCATGATGAGGACACCATGTACGCGGCGGACCATATTATCGACATCGGTCCGGGGGCTGGAGATCACGGCGGCGAGGTGATTGCCCAGGGTACCGCAGAGGAGATTATGAAGGTGCCGGAGTCCATAACCGGTGCGTATTTGTCCGGCAGACTCAGCATTCCGGTGCCGAAGAAGCGCAGAAAGCCGACGGGCTTTTTGAAGGTAAAGGGTGCGCGGGAAAACAACCTGAAAAATATCGACGTGGATATTCCGCTTGGGGTATTTACCTGTGTGACCGGTGTGTCCGGCTCCGGTAAGAGCTCCCTGGTGAACGAGATTTTGTATAAGCATCTGGCAAAGAGCCTGAACCGTGCCCGTATCCTGGCGGGGGATCACGACGGCATTGACGGTATTGAGCAGTTGGACAAGGTCATTAACATTGACCAGTCTCCTATCGGGCGTACGCCCCGGTCCAATCCGGCCACCTATACCGGTGTATTTGACCAGATTCGTGACTTGTTTGCAGGGACTCCGGATGCAAAGCTTCGAGGGTATAGTAAGGGCCGTTTCAGCTTTAACGTAAAGGGCGGTCGTTGTGAGGCTTGTAGCGGTGATGGTATTCTGAAAATCGAGATGAACTTCCTGCCGGATATTTTTGTGCCGTGTGAGGTATGCGGAGGCAAGCGGTATAACCGCGAGACTCTGGAAGTGAAGTATAAGGGCAAGACGATTTATGATGTACTGGAAATGCGTGTGGAGGAAGCGGTAAAGTTTTTTGAGAATGTGCCGTCCATCCGTAAGAAGATCGAGACCTTAAACGACGTAGGATTGTCGTATCTGAAGCTGGGACATCCGTCCACTCTTTTGTCCGGCGGCGAAGCACAACGTATCAAACTGGCAACGGAGCTTTCCAGACGCAGTACCGGTAAGACGATTTACATTCTGGACGAACCGACCACCGGTCTTCATTTTGCGGATGTACACAAGCTTATTGAGATTTTGCAACGTCTCACCGAGGGCGGTAACACGGTGCTTGTCATCGAGCATAACCTGGACGTAATCAAGACGGCGGATTATCTTATCGATATCGGTCCGGAGGGCGGCGATAAGGGCGGTACCGTGGTGGCGCAGGGGACGCCGGAGGAGGTTGCGAAGAATCCGGGGTCCTATACCGGTCAGTATGTGAAGAAGTATCTGACAGAGAAGAAATAGCCGGCGGGGCAGAGTGAGGGAATCAATGAACGCCTGTGTGAAGAAAGACTTGCTGTTTCATAAGAAAATGCATACGATATAAAAATATTAGCAAAAGATGTCTCTGCTTGAAAGGAGACATCTTTTTTGTCTATAGAGCATGTCTGTACAGAAAAACATTGCAAATCGGGACAGACTATGGTATAGTAAAAGGAAGAAAACAAGGAGGGAATGATATGAATAATTTCACTTTTTACAGCCCGACCTATTTTGCATTCGGTAAAGGGCAGGAGGCGGAGACCGGCAGACTTGTGAAGAGATTCGGCGGAAGCAAGGTATTGCTTCATTACGGCGGAGGTTCCGTGGTTCGTTCCGGACTTTTGGACAGAGTAAAGGCTGCTCTCGACGAGGAAAAGATTCCTTATGTGGAGCTTGGCGGCGTACAGCCGAATCCGAGAGACGGTTTGGTATATCAGGGCATCGACCTTTGTCGTAAGGAAGGTGTTGATTTTATTGTTGCGGTAGGCGGCGGTAGTTCCATCGACTCCGCAAAGGCAATTGCTATGGGTGTACCGTATGAGGGAGACTTCTGGGATTTCTATTCCGGCAGCCGTCCGCAGACCGCACTTCCGGTAGGTACGGTGCTTACCATTGCGGCAGCGGGCAGCGAAGGTTCCCCGGATACGGTAATTACACAGGAGTCTACATTGACAAAGTGCGGTGCCAGCGGAGATTGTCTTCGCCCGAAGTTCTCTGTGCTGAATCCGGCACTGACGGAGACTCTTCCGGCTTATCAGTCCGCATGCGGTGCAACGGACATTATGGCTCACGTATTTGAGCGTTATTTCTCCAACACCCCGGAGGTAGAAGTGACGGACCGTCTGTGTGAGGCAGTACTTTTGACTATGGTGAAGGAGACTCCGCGTGTCATTGCAGACCCGCACAATTACGAGGCTCGTGCAAATATTATGTGGGCAGGTATGGTAGCACATAACAATATCGTCGGTGTGGGCAGAGCACAGGATTGGAACAGCCATGGTATCGAGCATCAGCTTTCCGCGTTGTATGACTGTGCACACGGCGCAGGTCTTGCGGTAATTATGCCGGCTTGGATGACCTATGTGGCAGACCATCACGACCCGATGCGTATGGCACAGATGGCTACTCGTGTCTTCGGATGCCAGATGAACTTCGCAAATCCGAAGGAGACCGCGTTGGAGGGCGTAAAGGCGTTCCGTCGTTTCCTTGCTTCCATCGGCATGCCGATTAACTTCGAACAGCTTGGTGCAAAGAGAGAAGATATTCCGCGCCTTGTGGAATTGTTCGGTATCGGCGACGGTACCCGCGGCGGTTATGTAGAGCTTGATAAGGCTGCGGTTACCGAGATTTATGAAAGGGCGGCAGCAGCGACGTTGGAGTAAAAGAAGAAACATCGGGAGACCGGTATTTCATAAATGCAAAAGAGAAAACATAAAACTACAAAAGAAAACAAAAACGCTTCACCCGCAAAGGTGAAGCGTTTTGAAGTTTGCTCGTAAATTACTGAGAAATAGACTCAGTCGGGCAGGTAGCTGCGCAAGCGCCGCAATCTAAGCAAGCGTCTGCATCGATCTCGTACTGGGAAGCTCCCTCGCTGATTGCTCCTACCGGGCACTCTGCTGCACAAGCGCCGCAGCTGATGCACTGATCAGAAATCTTATATGCCATTGTGATATCCTCCTTTTATTAATCTAACCCTATTGTAATATATAATTTCAAATAATACAAGTACCTTTTTTCGGAATGTAAGAGGAAGCTTGGAACGGGTGGATGATGTTGGAGAAAGTGAAAATTGTCGGATATTTGTGTGAAATCTTCCTATGCTTGTCCCCTTGACGAACGGGGACAGGTTGTGTATACTTTTACACATGGAGTCAGAACAAGGAACATTGCCGGGTTTACATTATGATGTACCGACGATGTATAGATGAAAGGAGAATAAAAATGCAGGTAAGTAAGGATATGATTATTGCACAGCTGATTCAGGTAGATCCGGGAATCGTAGAGATTTTATTCGCAGCAGGTATGCATTGCATCGGCTGTCCGTCCGCACAGGGCGAGAGCTTGGAGATGGCATGCATGGTACACGGCATCGATGCGGATGAGCTGGTAACCCAGATTAACGAGTATTTGGCTTCTAAGTAGGTCATGGGGTCGCTCTTGTGGTTTGTGATAGTGTTTCACAAATTGCAAGAGCGATTTTGCATACTTTTTTTCGAAAATACTTGACATTTCGAAAAAAACGTTGTAATATAGTAGGGCAGTCAAAATTGCATATAGGGGTATAGTTCAGCTGGTAGAATAACGGTCTCCAAAACCGCAGGTCGTGGGTTCGAATCCTACTGCCCCTGTTAAAAACCGAAAGAGTTTTCTTTCGGTTTTTCATTTATGTCCGTAGGACATAATCTCGTTTGTGTGCATAGCACACAATATCATTTGACCGTAGGTCAACATCATAAGAAATTCCCGGACATAAATGAATGAAGATGCACTTTGTGCAAAAGATGTGCTTCGCAATGATATTACGGCTACGCCGTAAACGATGTTGTGCTTCGCACAAATAAGATTGTGCATTGTTTTTTTTGAATGCTATGTGGTGCAATAGATATAAGGAAGGTGGTGTGAGTATGAAAGAAGACAAACTGGGGGACTTGTCTATGGAGTTGTCTGTCGAAGTGCTACAATTAACGAAAGAACTTCGGGGAAAGCATGAAAACGTTATTTCCAATCAAATCGGCAGGAGTGCTACAAGTATATGCGCGAATATAGCGGAAAGTAAGTATGCACATAGTCGTGCCGATTTTATTGCTAAACTGGAAATTTCTTTGAAAGAAGCGAATGAAACGAGTAAATGGTTAGAGATGTTGTGGAAGAGCGATTATATTGATGAGGTCAGATATAAAGTACTGAATCGTAAATGTTCGACCATTAAATTTTTATTAGTTAAGTCTGTCACTACAGCAAAAAATAATCTGACCAAAACAAGGGAGAGAACTAAATGAAATATCAACGAATGATGAGCGAGAGGGATACGGCTATTCCCTATTTAGAATCGCTGTTTAAACTGCCGGAAATATCCCACTATATCAGTATTGACGAACAGAATTATTGGAAGTATGTAACAACAAGCAGGAATGTGTATTTTTTTAAGGCTTATGATGACGGGCATTTGGTTGCGACAATTGTTTTAGGAGATATTCAATCAGGAAATCTTATTTCCGGGTTTAACAGAATTGAAGTGTCGATTGATGAAAACAACATTGCATCCGTTCGCTTATTTGAAAAGATGGGGTTTGACTTTGTGTCGAAGGAAGATGAGTTATTGAATTATACTTATGAGGTAAATAGAGAAGAATAGTGTTCATTTTATCCTACATACTTGAAAAAGGTTGCTTTTTCCGCAAAAGTATGATATAAGTGAAAGGAAAGAAAAATAAGGACAAGAGAGAAAAATGATGTGTCAGATTGTCAATAAGAGTTGTTGTTCATATTTTGCAATAAATGTGAATTGCTGCGGGGTTCTTGGATGCGGAAGTTTTATGGCAATCGGCGCGTTGAAAGGATGAAGTTATGATGCGAGTGGAAAATCAGACCTTTGATAAAGAAAGAGAGTTTTACGGCAGCTCCGATGTGACGGTTGTGAATTGTAAGTTTGAAGGTCCGGCGGACGGCGAGAGTGCCTTTAAGGAGAGCCGGAATGTGACAGTGGACGGTTGCTTGTGGAACTTAAGATACCCGTTTTGGCACGATACGGGAGTGACCATGAAGAATACGGAGTTGACGGAGCTTTGTCGCGCGGCGTTTTGGTATTCTGAGAAGATAGAGATTACGGATTCCAAGCTTCGCGGAGTGAAGGCCATGCGTGAGTGCGGAGATATCACGATTCGGAACAGTGATATTATTTCTCCGGAATTCGGTTGGTCGGTGCACAACATCCGTGTGGAGGACAGTACGGCAGCGGGTGAGTACTTTATGATGCGTTCTTCGGACATCGCATTTAAAGATGTGGAGTTTACCGGAAAGTATTCTTTCCAGTATGTAGAGAATGCGGTCATTGAGAATTGTGAATTACATACGAAGGACGCCTTCTGGCATGCGAAAAACGTGGTCATTAAAAATTGTGTGGTAGAGGGAGAATATCTGGCGTGGTATGCGGAGAATATTACCTTCGAGAATTGCAAGATTTCCGGGACCCAGCCGTTATGTTACTGCAAGAATCTGAAGCTGATCAACTGTGAGATGGCGGATGCGGATTTGAGTTTTGAAAAGTCGGAAGTAGAGGCTACTCTTACCGCCCCGATTGT
>JAFTPY010000322.1 GCA_017463035.1 Lachnospiraceae bacterium | reverse complement strand
GGTGGCAGCGGCGGTGTTGTGCGGTCTTGTGGTGCTTGCAGGCGGTACCGTGGCGGTGGATGCGGCTACGGACGGGGCGGTGCGGAAGTTGTTCGGGTTTCAGGATTCTTTCGGAATCGGCGGAGATGCGGTAAATATTACCCGGAGAGTACCGTCAGAAGGGGAACAGGAGTGGATGTCCGGAATCAGTGTCGGAATGACCCTGGGACAGAATAAGGAAACCACCATAGAAATCGTATCTTCGGGGGATGATCCGATTTTTTCCTGGTATTTTGAGTTAGGGGATGGCAATCATCATTTTGCCCATGCGTTTCAGACTTGTACTTCCGAAGAAGAGTATGCATGGGACCTGTATGCTCGACTGAATCAGGTATATGCAGATGACTATAAAAAAGGAACAAAACAACATGAGGCTTTTTTAGCCGAGCTTACAAAGTGTAAGGAGCAAATCGGTACGGAAACCGGATTTCAGAAGGCTTGTGTACAGGGAATTCAGTGGTTTACGGATGATTTGACGGCAGGGCGAAACGTTGTGGTGGAGTCATGGCCGGCGTATGATCCGGTAAACAGAACGGAAGACGGTGATCTCATTAAACTCGGCTGGTCTTTCTACCGGTTTGATTTGGACGAATGGAAAAAGGAGACCGAGGTAAGCGGGACGCTGCAGTTCGTGGTAGAATCATGCGCCGGTGTGGAAAACAAGATGGTTTACACGGTAAAAAGCTACGAACCGTTTGATTGTACGTTTAGACAATTGAATCGGCCGGAGTAAGAGAGGGAGAACAGGACTTTCGGGAAGAAACTTCTTGCGACCGAATAAAAATCATGATACACTGTGTGTAGGCGTGTGTGAAAGCACCGCCTGTGCACAGTTTTTTTGCACGATACGAGAGAATGAGACGGTCGGATAGCGTGTGCTTTGAGAGATGCATTATTTCGTAAAAGAAGGGGAGAGTACCGATGATATGTAAGAACTGCGGGGCGGAAATTGACGATACACTCTTGCTGTGTCCTTATTGTAACACCGAAAACGAAACGGTGGCAGCGGAGGAGCACAGAGACGAAGTCAATTTCATTTTGGATCAGGCGGAGGAGTTAAAGACCCGCCCGGAACGAATTGCGAAAAAAGTAGATCATAAGCTCGGCCGGATTGCCTGCTATGGAGTGGCAGGCTTTGTTGTGTTGCTTTTGGCAGTATTTGTTATATCAAGAATCATTGGGGATCCGTCGATTAAGAAGATGGAGAAGAAAATAGCAAAGTTAGAAAGCTTCTATGTGGCCGGAGATTATGCCGGCATGTGTGAATGCCTGGACGGTATGGAGGATGCCTACGGGGAGCAGTTTAAGAAATACAGAAATGTTCAGAAGATATACCGGTGGATGGATAACCAGGAAAATAGTTATAAGATAATAAAGGAATATAGAGAGAAGAAGTCTCAGGGAACTTCCCAGACCGATATTACGCGAAGGGCGTTGGGTACCGGTCGGGATTTGTTGCACGAAATCGAACAGGCGGAGATTGCGGGTTTTCGTTACGGGGAATCGGAGGCAATGCTTTATTTCCGGGAAGAAATTTATCGTATGATGAAAGAGGCTACCGATATTACGGAGGAAGAAATTGACCGATATTTTAGGGGGTTGCCGGAAGAAGAGGAAGGGTTGCCGGACTTGACGGAGCTGGCAGAGAGCCTTTTGGCACGTTAGGAGGAGAGCGATGAAGTGTAAGAGTTGTGCCGGAAATTATAAAACAAAAGAGCTCATCTGTCCTTACTGCGGCCGGACAAATTTGCTTGGAAAGCTTTGGTTTGCGGAAAAGAGTGAGGCAGAAAAGGAATACGAAAAAGCAAGGGCGGAGTATAAGAAGCGGGTAACTCCATATGTACTGAATCGCTTCTTAAACCGCTCTCTGGTACTTAGTTTGTTTGCATAGTTCTTGTTTTTTATCGGGGCTGTTGTTTTTGTTCTGGGCTTCGGAATGTATCGTGGGGCTTATCAGGGCGGACTGTTATTGCCGGTAGAGAAAAAGATGGCGGACTATTATGAAGCAGGGGATTATTTGGGGCTCCATGCCTATATGTCCGAAAAGGATTATCTTTCCGATAAGCAGTATAAGTACTCCCAGGCGGCGATTTTAGGTCGGGAGTATGCATATTTTCAGGCGGCGAAGGTGCAATTTTTCTCCCTTGACGAAGAAGAACTGCAGGAAAGAGGGGATTATTATCTGAGCTGTATCTTGGACCACGGGGCAGCGGTCAGCGGACCTCAGATCGGAACTTATTCGGAACCGGACCCGGAGAATGAGGAAATGATTCAGGAGATGAGAGAGGAAGTCTATGCTCTTCTCTATGGCACCTTCGGCATTACGGAGGAAGAGTGGGAGCCGTTTACGGTAGCGGATATGTACGGAGCCGTGGATGATCGTGAATTGTCGAAAATATTACTGGAACGGGGGGCTTGGAATGAGTAATACGCAAAGGAAAAAGTCCGGCGAAGTTTCAAAAGCGGGGATTGTTTTTAAAATCATTTTGCTTGCGGCAATGATTCTCGGGTTGTATTTTATTGCTTCTTTTATTCTTGGAGATGCGAAATATAAAAGCAAAAGCCGGGTGGGCG
>JAFTPY010000321.1 GCA_017463035.1 Lachnospiraceae bacterium | reverse complement strand
TTCCGCAAAGTACTTCTTAAGCTCAAACAAATACTCCTGTAAGCCTTCGATATCCTTGCATGCAAGTTCAGCCGCTAAACCAAGACCCGCAACTCCCGGTACATTTTCCGTACCGGACCGCATGCCCTTTTGCTGGCCGCCTCCATACAAAATCGGCTTTATCTTTGTCTTTTCTTTTACATATAAAAATCCGCACCCCTTCGGTCCGTGAAGCTTATGAGCGCTGACCGAAAGCAAATCAATATTCTGTCGCCTCGGATAAATCCGGAACTTTCCGTAGGCCTGAATGGCATCCACATGGAACAATATGGCCGGGTTGTACTCCTTCACCGTAGCGCCCAGCGCCGTAATATCCTGCACCGCACCCACTTCGTTGTTCACCGCCATCACCGATACTAAAATCGTATCCTCGCAAAGAGCTTCCTTTAAAGCCTCTACCGTAACCGTTCCTTCCGGCCCCGGAGCCAGATAAGTCACACGAAAGCCCATTTCTTCTAAGATAAACATCGGCTCATACACCGACGGATGCTCAAAGGATGTGGTAATAATGTGCATACCGCTGCGCTTATTGGCTAACGCCGTACCGATTAAGGCCATATTATTGGACTCGGTACCGCCGGACGTAAAGAAAATCTCCTCCGGCTTACACTTTAAGGTAGCCGCAATCTGCTCCTTTGCCGTCTTGATATAACGCTCCGCTTCCATACCCTTTTTGTGACGGGAAGACGGATTGCCGAAATCCTCCCGGTATATCCGCTCCATCAAGGCCAGTACGTCGTCATTGATTTTTGTTGTAGCCGAATTATCCAAATACGCTTCCATGAAATCTCCTATTCCTTCTGCTCTGCGTTACTTAACTCAATTCCATTCGCAAGGGCCTAACATCTCTACTGCCCGCTGCACTCAATCGACAGCATCAGCATGGACAACATGGCAAGTCCTGCCGTCTCCGTACGCAAAATACGCTTCCCTAAGGATAAACGCTCTGCATCGTGCTCTTCACACTGTGTCACCTCATCCTCCGTAAAACCGCCCTCCGGTCCCACAAAGATGCCGATGCTTCCTTTCTGTCCCGCTGTCTTTAGACATTCCGCCGTCGGCTTCATGCCTTCCGCGTTTTCATACAGAATTACATTATAGTCTAAATCCGCCATGGACGCAAGTGCTTCTTTCCATGTATGTACCTTTGCCACTGTAGGAATTACACCGCGCCCCGACTGCTTTGCGGCACTTTCCGCAATAGCCTGCCAGCGGGTCAGCTTCTTTTCCTCCTTGCCGCCCTCGGTCTTTACGATGGTACGTTTTGTCACCACCGGCACAATCTCCGCCGCACCAAGCTCCACTGCCTTTTGGATAATCAGCTCCATCTTGTCCTTTTTCGGCAGTCCCTGAAACAGCACCAAACGAACAGGAAGCTCCGTATCAGACTTCTTTTCCTCCAGCACCGTTGCCACAAGATTCCGCTCTTTACTTCCGGCCAGCTCACACAAATAATCCGTACCTGCACCGTCGCATAAAATAAACTTCTCGCCGTTTTTCATGCGAAGCACGTTTTTGATATGATTCACGTCTTCTCCGATAATTTCGATGATATCGCCCTGCTTTTGGGACGGTTCGATATAAAAACGATACATAGTTGTTCCTTTCTACTTCGCCACAATAGATACCCAATCTCCCTGAGTTACCACTTCCACAATTTCAAAACCATTCTCACGGAGAGCTTCCTCTACCGCTTCCTGCTTCATGTTAATGATACCGGAACTGATAAACAGCGCGCCCGGCTTCATAAACTCCCGTACCACACCGGACAGCGGAATAATGACATCCGCCAAAATATTTGCCACTACAATATCGTATTTTGCAAGACCAACGGCAGAACGCATCGCCGCATCTCCGATGACATTGCCATCCGACACTTCAATGATGCCGCTCTTTCCGCTAAATACCGGAAGTCCCTCTTCATCCTTTTCACATACCACAGCCGCCAGCTTATTTACTTCCGCATTTTCCGCAGTGACTCCTACCGCAATCGGGTCAATATCCACCGCAGCGGCATAATCCGCGCCGAGCAGCATGGAAATGATGGATAAAATACCGCTTCCGCACCCCACATCAAATACAGTGTCACCTTTCTTTAAGTACTTCTTTAAGTTCCAGATGCAAAGCTTTGTTGTTTCATGGGCACCGGTACCGAAGGCAGTACCCGGGTCGATTTCCACCACCAAGTCGCCCTCCTTTTTCTCCGTCAGCGTTTCCCAGGTCGGCTTAATCACAATACTGTCATCCACACGGAAAGGTTTAAAAAACTCCTTCCAGTTATTAATCCAGTCCTTATCCTCCGTCTCGGACACGGAAAGCTCTCCGCTTCCCACATCAATGAACTGACGGAGCTCCGCAAGTTCCACCGCAATATTGGCCTTTAACGCTTCGATGTCCGTATCGGTATCCAAGTAAAAACTTACCACCGCACTGCCGTCATCCTCCGGAAGCTCCGGTAAAATA
>JAFTPY010000320.1 GCA_017463035.1 Lachnospiraceae bacterium | reverse complement strand
TGAAGGGACAGATTAAGTAACAGAGTAAAAATAATATAATTCAAATATTCAGAAACCGTAATGTAGACCATAACTGCGTTACGGTTTCTTTTTTAGTTAACAGTCATATTAACATGAATGTATAATATAAACATAATAAAATCATTGACATATTTATTAGCTTATGATATTCTGAAAGCAAGAGATGTTGATAAAAGCTGATAGAAGCGGTAGCTTTGCTTATTCTAAATAAATAGAGGAGGCGTATTACATGGAGATTCCGGCATTCACAGGAAATGAATTGGAGATTATGGAGCTGTTGTGGAGGGAGGAGCGTCCCTTGTCCCGTTCGGAGATTATCGAACTGACGCCGGAGCGTTCCTGGAGCGAGCGTTCCATACATATTTTGTTAAACAGTTTGTTGGAGAAACAAGCAATTGAGGTGGGCGGCTTTGTGCGCACCAATAAAAATTACGGACGGACCTTTGTTCCGCTTATTGCCAGAGAGGATTACATCGTATCTGCGGTCAACCAGATGAAGCAAAGCCTTAGCGGAACATCGAAAAAATCCCCGGTTACCTCTATTTTTGCTGCATTGGTGCAGGATAAGGACATTGACGATACGGAACTGGATGAATTGGAACGGATGATAACCGAGAGGAGGAACCGGAACAAAGGATGAGTGCGACCGTATTTTCGTTTGCTATGGCAATTTTGTGGTGCGATATCTTTGCAATTGTAATGTATGTGCTGTTAAAAAGAAAAAGCTTTATCGAAACGCTGAGTGTTTGGCCGTTGGTAGTTTTGATTCTAATGAGCCTGCTTCGTTTGCTTGGGATTGTAGAGTTCCCGTTTGTGCGGATTTTGCGTTCGGAGAAGTTGCTTCCTGTAGTGGTACGTTTCTTTGAGAAACAGCCGTTTCAAAACATTTTAGGCAATATACAGATTCGTGTAATCGATTTGTTTTATTTGACTTGGGCTATAGGAAGTGTTGTTTTGTTTTGCATATTTCTGGTAAAGGAACTACGGTTTCGGAAAGAAATGAAGAAGGGTGCAGAAGAACCGGCAGAAGATTTGGCAGCTCTTTGCAAGAAAGTGACCGGAGAAAAGCCCATCGGACCTCGTATTTTAGTGACACCGGCTACAAAGATTCCGATGATTGCAGGGGTGTTTCGACCTGTTGTATATCTGCCTACAGAGGAATATTCGGAGCAGGAACTTACTTATATGTTGCGGCATGAATGGACCCATTATAAGCAAAAAGATGTGTGGATTAAGCTGTTGGTCAAGCTGCTTTGTATTGTGTACTGGTGGAATCCGGTGCTTTATCTGCTTCGGTATAATATTGATTTTGTACTGGAGGTAAAAAGTGATTTACAGGTAACGGGAGTGCTTACGGAAAGCGAAAAACTGGACTATCTGGATACTATACTGCATGTGGTTCGAAACCGGAACGGAAAAAAGGGACCGGTGGCGCCTACAGGCATGGCGCTCGTATCCGAAGGAAAAGAATCCGTATTAAAGAAACGATTCCGGTATGTGTTGGAATACAAGGGAATCGGACCGTTGCAACGGTTCGGCTCTTTGGCGTTATCGATATTGATGGTGATTTGTTTTATCGGTTCTTATTTTGTGGTACTTCAGCCATATGCGGGAGAGCCGACAGGAGCAGAATCGGATGTTTTTTATGACATTGACAGGGACAATGCATATTTAAAGGAACTCCCGGAGGGTGGATATGCCCTTTACGTGGAGGATGCTTATGTATGTGATGTGAAGGATTGTAGAGAGGCTCCGTTTTCGGAGCTTACGGTGTTAGGAAGGGAGGAAGAAAAGGATGAAGACTAAGGTAATAAAGGGGCTTATAATCGGTCTGATTGTTGCGGGAATCGGAGTGACCGGTGTGTGCCTGATTCGTGCGAAGCATACAGCCGAGGCAAAGCAGGAGGAAATTTTACTCTGTAAGGAAGAGACAAAGTGGTATTACCGGACGGAAAACGGCGTTCTGCAAAAGCGTCAATGGTCTCTGACCTACGGGAAATGGATGTCGGAGTGGACAGATGTTGCGGGAACGGAGATTCCCGGACAGGGAACCGTGGAAGTGCCGTCTCAGGAGAATGATAAGGTTACTGAAAAGACGGAAGGACTACTAAAAAAATCGGACGTTGAAATTCGTAATGCAGCGTTTGATTACTTAGACTCGATCGGTTTGAATGCAACGGAGTGGTATGACACTTTTTTAATGAAATCCACTGAGAATGCGGTACTATTGTTTTATCCGCCCCAGGTGAAAGTGACTCAGACGGATTCTTATGCGGATATTAGTTCCGATACAAACGCCGTTATTTTCCTACACGCCAGACCGGGAAAAGCAGAGGAGCTACACTTTTCTCCGATCAAAGTGTACGGTGTAAGTCAGGTCGGTGTGTATGAAATGGGAACGGATGTGTATATCGGCATCGTGTACAAGGACAAGAATGACACGGTGGGACTTGAAGCTTACGGTATGGCATGGTATCGATATGATAAAGACGCGGTGTTGCAGCGTTTATGTACCGCTACGGAACGGACAGGGCTGTATACTTACTGGAAGAACAGAAAGCCTGTGCTTCACACCGACGGAAGCATTTCGATTTATAACGAAACAGGAGAAGAAACAAGGGTGAGTTCCAATGTGTATTTAAGCGGAATGATACCGTGTCGGGCCGAATACGGCGTTTCGGGTCCTGAACTGATTCGTATGATAATACAAGATGGCGAAAGCAGGGAAGATTTTTCCTTTGTGGAGGGATTTTTGAGTGCGGAAGTAACGGATTTTGTAACAAACGGGGATATGATGTACTTTGCAGGGAAAAGGTACGGTTCCGGTCATGCGGCCGGCTTTGCGTCGGTATTTATCGGTGCTATGAATAATTCCGGGATGTTTCTGCCATGGGAGGTATATCATGCAGACCGTTCGGAAGCCATTTATCTTCAGACGGTAGAAGAAAACTACGGACAATACGGTGCGGACTACTTAGTTCTTTCCACGGAAACGGAGTATCAGGGGCTGGTATCTTCGGAAAAGCAGGTATTCCGTACGGACGAAACGGGATTTGTTCGAACCTGGATGACAAAAGAAAACGGACAGGAATATGTCATCGATTATGATGTGGAGCGGATTCCGATTGATGAAACCTACTTTTCCGGAGAGTTGTTTCGGGAATATATAAAACAGGAAATAGATACAAACGGTGACGGATTCCTTACAAAGAAGGAGAGAGAACAGATAACGGAGATTAATTTTGATTCGGGACGATATCGGTCAATTTTGAAGGGACAATATACGGAAAAGAAAGCGGCTTTAGACGGAATGAACTGGTTTCCGAATCTGGAAAGGCTGGAGCTCATATCCGAAGCGGAGGTGTATCTGTATCAGCATCCGAGCATAACCGTTGTGAATTGGAACGAAAGCGGTTCTTCCCTTGTATTTGCGGAAGACTGTGATAAGCTGGACACTATAGCCGTTCATATGAGCTCCGGTGGTGCGGTATATGCAAAGAACTGTAAAGAATTAAAGTGGATTTCGGATTTTGATGGAACTTTGGGTACGGTATATATGTCCGAAACACCGAAATGCAGTATTCGGGATACCGAAACGATTCTTCCTCCGGAAATGCCTGAGCTGAGAGTTAAAGAAGCAGCGCCGGAAGCAGAACGGATTCCGATTTCGGAAGAGTATTTTTCGGGACAATATTTCCGCGG
>JAFTPY010000319.1 GCA_017463035.1 Lachnospiraceae bacterium | reverse complement strand
TACATTAAGCTCCTGGTATTCCTTCTCTTCCGTATATCCGTCCGGAAGCAACACGATTACATTTCGATTCTTTTCACAGGTAGTGGAATAATAAGAGGTGCGTACCATCTTTCCGTAGGTCACATCACTCTTTTTACTCTGATACGCATTCGGTGCCTTTACCTCCACTAACTCCGCAACACTTTCCATATCCGCACCGTTTCCGTAATCAAACCATGCATCCTTTGCATAGTCGCCTGCCGGCTTCGGAGTTGCTGTCGGCGCAGGCGTTGCTGTCGGTTCCGGAGTCGCAGTCGGTACAGGTGCTTCCGTCGGTTTCGGTGCTACGGTCGGCTCTGCTTCCGCTCCGTCTTCAACTTCGGTTCCTGCGGTTGTCTGACTTCCCTTAAAAACGGACTTACAGAAATTATACAATCCGCTGGAAATCGCAGGGTCGCCGTGGTCGGACCCCGGAATCTCCCACCAGATATGATTTACACCGTTGGTGATTAAAATATTGTGATAGCTCTTCGGGAACTGACCTACCACCTTGTCCACGTCACCGCTACAAATCATCATCACATACGGGCTTTCCTTTTCAAATACCAGCTCTTCTTCCTTAAAGGTACCGATATGGTCAAGGAACATATCCTTGCCCGGAGTCAGCCCCGGTGCCGGAGCGATTGCGCCCACGTAACCGAATAAATCCGGTCTGGAAAAACCGAGACATAAAGACTCACGTCCGCCCATGGAAAAACCTACCACTGCCGTATTTTCACGGCCGGTAGCGATAGAATAATTCTCCGCAATAAACGGCATCAAGTCATTCGCCATATCATTTACAAAGTTATCGTAAGCTGCCATGTTTGCGTGATCAATACCGGAAAAGCTTGCCTGGGTTGCACTGGAATACATATTCGGGAATACCAGAATCATTTCCTCCGCTTCACCCTTTTCCACTAAATTCTGTGCAATAACACGGGCTCCGCTGCTGCCGTTTCCGATCATGTCCTTTTCGGAACCGCCTACGCCGTGTAATACATAGGTTACCGGATACTGCTTCTCCTCGGTATAGCCTGCCGGAAGCGCAATAATCACATTCTTTTCTCTTCCGCAGGTGTCGGAATAATACTTCGTGGTAATGATTTCACCGTATGTAACATTCGGCTTCTTATAGGTGTATGCTGCCGGGGCCTTTACTTCGATGGTTGCTCCGAATTCTGCCATATCTGCTCCCTTTCCGTTATCAAACCATGCATTTTCCACATATACCGGTGCCGGTGTCGGTGTCGGTGCCTTCGTCGGCTTCGGGGTTGGTGTCGCAGTCGGCTCCGGAGTTACTGTCGGTTCCGGGGTGGCTGTTACCTCTGCCACAGGGGAGGAGGTTGCTTCCGTTCCCGCTGTAGGCTTTATTTCAGAACCTGCGCCACTTCCGCAGGCTGACATTCCAAACAATGCACCGCAAACCAGGAGCATCGCCACACATCCTCTTCTTCTTAACCTCTTTCTCATATCCGTTTCCTTTCTTTCCCTAAAACATCCTGTATAAATACTATTTCTGTGGCAAACCACATACTATGTAATCCTATGACATTATATCCTAATTCGAATTCTAAGTCAACAAAAATCATTCAAATCTCCGCATTTTCCTTCATTTTCTTACACAAAGAGCAACTCCGGAAATATGGCATGACGTACAATCCTTCCATATCCCCGGAGCTGCCTCCCTTTAATTTTCCATCATTTCCTTTATCTTTTTCATAGCTGCCTGTATGCCGCCCACTTCATCGATAAAGCCTTCCTTCACCGCATCTTCACCAACTAAAATAGTTCCCAAATCCTTAGTAAGTTCCCCTTCCTTAAGCATCATCTCTTCGATACGTTCCTTCTTCACCTTACTGTGAGAAGCCACAAAACCGGTAATACGATCCTGTATCCGGCGAAAATACTCATAAGTCTGCGGTGCCCCGATGACCATTCCGCTCATCCGTACCGGATGCACAATCATGGTACCTGTCGGCACGATAAAAGAATAATCCGTAGACACCGCCAGCGGCACACCGATGGAATGACCTCCTCCCAGCACCAGAGAAACGGTAGGCTTGCTTAGAGATGCAATCATCTCCGCAATAGCCAGACCGCTCTCCACATCGCCGCCTACCGTATTTAACAGGACCAATAACCCGCCGATATTCTTATCATCCTCAATCTGAGCCAGCTGCGGAAGCACATGCTCATACTTTGTGGTTTTCATATTCTGTGCGGAACACTCGTGTCCCTCGATTTCTCCGATAATGGACAACAGATGAATCCGCTTGCCCGGTTCCTCTGTATTTAATACTGTCTGTCCGTACTCGGAAATTTTTTCATCCCGTTGCTTTTCCGCCTCCCTCTTCTCTGCTTTATCATCGGCAGAATTCACATTCTTGTTATTCATATCATCTCCTACATTGGTTTTATTTTCCATACTTCTTTTTTTCGCTTCCATAGGATTACCGTTCCCTTCTTTTTTGTTAACAGTATGCCCGGAATGCACTTCTTTTATTTATAAAGTAAAAACGAGGCCGTCTCCAGCCTCGTTTTTGTTATACTATTTTTTCATTTTTCCTTAAAATACACTTTAGTTGGTCTTCTCAAGAACCCACTTCTGGGAAGCACCGCCCCAGAATTCCCACTGATTTACGTTTCCGCCGTTTTCAGAACTCCAGTCATAAACATCCAGACCGGACTTATCTCCGGAAACTCTCGTAAGAATTGCGTAAGTTCCGTCTGCCTGCTGCTGAAGCTTGAACTGCTGGTTGCTTGCGCCGTTAAATGCATACTGTAAAATGTTAGTGCCGTTTGCAGACTTTTTGCCTTCAACATCCACTACCTTGGTATAACCCGATGCTCCGGTGTATAAGTAGTAATAACCGTCTCCGGCAGATACTAACTTAAACTTCTGAGCAGCTGCGCCGTTACTCTCCCACTGCTGAATGTTGACACCATTGTCTGCACTTCCGTAAGTAACATCAAGATACTTACCGGAATGAACATTTTTAATGAAATATACACCCTCAAGTCCGGTAGTCGTGTTGGTATTTGTATTGCTGCTTCCGCTACTGGTTGCGGAACCGATTGCTAAATAGTCAAGGTATGCATCCCAGGTACCATCATCTGCGGTTACCACAAGCTTAATATTGATATCGCCGGTCGGATGCTGTACTCCCTTGATGGTGTACTCTGCCGGATACTGATCTCCGAAATAGAAGGTTCCCTTAGTTACGTTGTTGATAACAAGGTCAACTCTTGCCATGTTGGAGCCGTTGGATGCACCTCTTAAGGTGAAATCGTGAGTGTCGTATGCAAAATACTTATTGAAGGAAACCGCATCATTGTTTGCATACATTACAACACCGGTGAACGGAGAACTGATATTTCCGGTATAGGTACCGCTCTTTGTCATGCTTTCACACTGAATGGTATTTTCACTGGTAGAAACAGAACCGCTGTTACTGCTACCGCTGTTGCTGCTTCCGGCAAGACCGGAATTGTTATATGCCTCGATTGCACGGGTATATGCATACTTTGCATTTCCGTTGCTGGAGAACAGAAGCGGGGATGCATTTGCAATCCAAGTCACCTGATCGGACAATCCCCACCAGGTAATACCGGTAATCTTTGCGCCGTTCTTCTTAAGCGCACATACCTGACTCAACAAATTATAAACATAATTTGCCATGTCAACGTCACCCTTATTTGTAACATCAATCTCCGTAATCTGTACTTCAAATCCCGCATTTAAGAACTTCTTCATTGCGCCGATGTAGTAATCTACACTCGGATATGTGGTTCCGAGGTGAGACTGCTTACCTACACCGTCACAAATCTTGCCGTTAGAGTTGATGTAATTTACCATAGTTACAATGTCGTCCTGCTCAATATAGGTATTGAAATCGTTATAGAACAGGCTTACGGTATTCTCCTTACCGAAATACTCCAGAGTCTCATGTGCATACT
>JAFTPY010000318.1 GCA_017463035.1 Lachnospiraceae bacterium | reverse complement strand
TCAATGCCCTTCTTACAAGCAGCCTCGGTGGTGTACACTTCGCTGGTAGAAATCACTTCGCAGTTACCTGCCTTTAAGTCAAACTTAACTCCGCTTGCAACTTCCTTGATAACAAACTTACCCATAAATCTAATCCTCCTTAGCATAATAAATATCACATAGAATTGATATATTTATCTTATCACATTGGGGAATGACCGTCAAGTAATAGTTCAAGTTTCTTCCGAAATCGTAAATTGTCTACACAGAACTTCTTTCCTCAGACTATCTGAATCTTTAAAAATCATATTCCTCCTCACACTCCCCCAATACAGCCCGGATATCCGACATAGAAAACCCCTTTCGGTACAGGGACATCATAAGCTTCTTTCTCTTATCCGTGTCCGTAGCCTCCGGGCGATACCCCTTCTTCCGAAGAAAGGTACGAATGGCCTCCTGCTCCGTAGAAAATGTCCTTCCCCCTTCGTCACTCCCATTATCATTATTTCTGTCGCTATGCTCCTCCCGATACCTCTCCTTTGCCGCAGTCAAAGCATCTTTGATTACATCCTTTTCAAAACTCTTTTGCTGCATCTTTTGAATAATCTCCCGTTCACTGTGACGGGAAAGTAATGAAAACGCATACCGTTCCGCAAAAGAACGATCATCCACATAATGAAGTTCCGAAAGCCAGGAAAGTACAGCTTTCGTCGCACTCTCCGGATACCCGTCGGCAGCAAGCTTCTTCATCAACTCCCGTTCGGTATATTCCTTCTTCCCTAAAAGCATCAAAGACCTTCTCTTGGCCCTGGGCAAAAATACCGTCCGTTCAAGCTCCGCCAGCCTCTCCCCTGTCACCTCGGTCTCCTGCCCTTCGGAAAAATCAGAAAAACCAAGCGTCCGCAAATCTCCCGGATAACATCTGCAATATCGCTCCCCGTCAAGAAATAAAGTATACTTCCGTCCGGTCTTCTCTCGTACCTCCAATACCATACAAAACGCCTTTCTTAACACACGGGGCTGCCGCACGCAACACCGTACAGCAGCCCGTATCGACTACATAAAATAATTATTCATCCGCACCGGCTCCGGAACCTTCGTTAAATCCGTATACCTCCCGTACCTTCTGCTCAACCTCATCCATAAGCTCCTGATGCTCCTTTAAGAACTGTTTCGCATTCTCACGCCCCTGACCGATTTTCTCGTCATTATAAGCAAACCAGGCACCGCTCTTCTGGATAATGTTCTCCTCTACCGCCAGGTCTAAGATATCACCTTCTTTGGAAATACCCTGACCGAACATAATATCAAACTCAGCCTCTCTAAACGGCGGAGCTACCTTGTTCTTTACAACCTTCACACGGGTACGGTTACCAACAACTTCGCCGCCTGCCTTCAAGGCCTCAATACGACGTACATCCAGACGAACGGATGCATAAAACTTAAGCGCACGACCGCCGGTGGTGGTCTCCGGATTACCGAACATCACACCTACCTTCTCACGAAGCTGATTGATAAAGATAACGATACAGTTTGACTTGCTGATTACTGCGGTCAGCTTACGAAGCGCCTGGGACATTAAACGAGCCTGGAGACCCACATGGGAATCGCCCATATCTCCCTCAATCTCAGCCTTCGGAACAAGTGCCGCTACAGAGTCTACAATAACGATATCCACCGCACCGGAGCGTACCATGGTCTCGGTAATCTCCAAAGCCTGCTCACCGTTGTCCGGCTGGGAAATGTACAAATTATTAATATCTACGCCGATATTGGCTGCATAAACCGGATCGAGAGCATGCTCCGCATCGATAAAGCCCGCAATACCTCCGCGCTTCTGTACCTCGGCCACCGCATGCAACGCAACGGTGGTCTTACCGCTGGACTCCGGACCGTAAATCTCAATGATACGTCCCTTCGGAAAACCGCCCAGTCCGAGAGCCGCATCCAGACTCAAAGAACCGCTCGGTACTACTTCCACGTTCATATTCGCACCGTTATCACCGAGCTTCATTACGGAACCCTTACCGTACTGCTTCTCAATCTGCTGCAGGGCCGACTCCAGTGCCTTAATCTTCTCTGTATTTGCCATAAATAAATCCTCCTCCGAGTTTAAATCCCGTTCATATGTTCGTGAACAAATGTTCTTTCTAAGATTATAATACAACTATCTTCTCCGTTTGTCAACCGATTTTCAAAAATTTAGGGAAAAATGTTCCGACAGGAACAAAAAGGACATTTATAGTATAGCATAGATTTCCTTCCTTGTAAAGAAAGAAATCGAAAGCTTTTCGTTCATTTCAAAAAGCCTCCGATTTCTTATTCGTTTTCACTGTAAATGCTTTATAAAATCCGGTAATCCGGTATATTCGCAAAGTTGCATTATCTGTCTAGCGGTTCTTCACCTCATGCTGGTTTACGCTCATGTCCCGGCAAGTCATTTTTACGTTGTCGCGCTCTGCCTCAAACTCCTGCTGCATCCGGTACGCAAAGGCCGTGGAACGATGCTGTCCGCCGGTACAGCCGAAGGCAACCACCAGCTGCGCCTTTCCTTCCTTTTCGTAAAGAGGAATCGAAAACTTTAACACATCCAGAATTTTGTCGTACAATCCGTTGGCCTGTTCCGAAGAAAAAACAAAGTCTCTCACCTCTTTGTCCAGACCGGTCAATACACGCAGCCCCTCTTTGTAAAAGGGATTCGGCAAACACCGTACATCAAATACCAGATCCGCATCCGCCGGAATGCCGTATTTATAACCGAAGGACATAAAATGAAGCACCATTCCCCCTGCTTCGTCATCCGACTCCGTCAGCTCGATAATTTTCTCCCTGAGCGCCGACGTTGCAAGATTTGATGTATCAATGATGTAATCCGAAGATTCCCGAACGGAACCCAGAACCCTGCGCTCCTCTTTTAACGCCGAGGAAATATCCGTCTGATTCTCAAGATTCATAAGCGGATGTAACCGTCTGCTTTCCTTGTACCGCTTAATCAGTACCGAATCCTCGCAATCCAGAAACAGCACCCGCACCGGTACTCCGCGACGTTTTACTGCCTCCAGCGCCGAGAAAAAGCTGTCGGAAATATCCCGGCTTCTGATGTCAAGCGTTACCGCTACCTTTTGGGAAAAATCTTTATTACTCTCCATCCATCCCACAACGGACGACAACAGCTTTACCGGAAGATTATCGAGACAATAATACCCCAAATCCTCCAGAAAATCCACCGCTTTTGATTTCCCCGCACCGCTCATACCCGTTACGACAAATAGCTTCATAAACCCTCCGTTTACTGATACATTGCCTTAGATGCCACCACATTCGGCTCATAGCCGGCTGCTCTTAATGCGTTTAAAATCTTCTCCTTATGCTCCGGACCGAAGGCCTCCAACGTAATGGTAAGCTCCACCGCACTGTTCCGGTTGATGCTGACAAACTGGTTGTGGTCCAGACGAATAACGTTACCCTGGTTCTCCGCAATAATGGATGCCACATGTACCAGCTCACCCGGCTTATCCGGAAGCTGTACGGAGAAGGTAAAGATACGCTCTCTGAAAATAAGTCCCTGCTGTACTACGGAAGCCATGGTAATTACGTCCATGTTACCGCCGCTCATGATGGCAACAACCTTCTTATTCTGGCACTTCAAGCGCTTTAACGCAGCCACCGTAAGAAGACCGGAATTCTCTACTACCATCTTATGATTCTCGATCATATCCAGGAAGCATACAATCAGTTCCTTATCGGAAACCGTCATAATCTTGTCTACGTTCTGCTGGATGTACGGAAAAATCTTGGTCCCCGGAGTCTTTACCGCAGTACCGTCCGCAATGGTATCAACGCCCGGCAAGGTCACAACTTCACCGGCCTTTAAGGAAGCCTTCATACAGCTTGCGCCCTCCGGCTCCACACCGATGACCTTAATGTTCGGATTTAACATTTTTGCCAAAGTAGACACACCGGCCAACAATCCGCCGCCGCCTACCGGAGCCAGAATAATATCCACCGTCGGAAGTTCCTTAAACAGCTCCATGGCGATGGTCCCCTGTCCCGTTGCCACCGTTTCGTCATCAAACGGATGGATAAAGGTATAGCCCTGCTCCTTTGCCAGCTTTAATGCATACTCGCAAGCCTCGTCATACACATTTCCGTGCAATACCACTTCCGCACCGTAGCTCTTGGTACGGTTTACCTTAATGAGCGGTGTGGTGGTCGGCATTACGATTACCGCCTTACAGCCGTATTCCTTTGCCGCATAGGCAACACCCTGGGCATGATTTCCCGCAGACGCGGTAATTAAGCCCTTGGCACGCTCCTCCTCAGATAAGGTGCTGATTTTGTAATACGCACCGCGAATCTTATAAGCACCGGTTACCTGCATATTTTCCGGCTTTAAGTATACCTTGTTTCCGGTTAAATCGGAAAAGAAATTACTGTAAACAAGCTTGGTCGGCGCCGTCACGCGCTTCACGGCCTCGCAGGCTTCTTCAAAATGTTCCATTGTCATCATAATTACATATCCTCCGTTTCCTTACTCCCCGTCAAAAAGCGCATCCGTAAATGCCTTTGCATCAAACCGCTGCAAATCCTCAATCTGCTCTCCGACACATATATACTTCACCGGAATGTTCATCTGGGACTGGATTGCCACCGCAATACCGCCCTTTGCCGTTCCGTCCAGCTTCGTTAAAATAATACCGTCAATCTTTGCCGCTTCGTTAAACTCCTTGGCCTGAGCCAGAGCATTCTGTCCGGTAGTGCCGTCCAGTACAACCAACGTCTCTCTGTAGGCATCCGGATACTCTCTGTCAATGACACGGTCAATCTTCTTTAACTCTTCCATCAGGTTCTTCTTATTGTGAAGACGTCCCTCCGTATCGCAAAGAAGCACATCCGTACCTCTTGCCTTTGCCGCCGCCAGCGCATCAAACACCACCGCAGCCGGGTCAGCCCCTTCCTTCTGGGAGATAATATCAACACCGGCTCTGTGACTCCATTCGGTAAGCTGCTCCGCCGCCGCCGCACGGAAGGTATCCGCCGCCGCCAAAAGCACCTTCTTGCCGTCGTTTTTTAACATACCGGCAAGTTTTCCGATGGAGGTGGTTTTTCCTACACCGTTCACACCGATGACAAGTACCACCGACTTACGGTTTTCAAACTCATAAGCATCCTCCGGAACACTCATCTGCTCACAGATAC
>JAFTPY010000317.1 GCA_017463035.1 Lachnospiraceae bacterium | reverse complement strand
GGCTCTCATTGCAAACAGCGCAAGAGTGTTAAAGAGAAAGTCGGAAGTGATGTTCTAAACCAAAGATGAAGTAAGGATGAAGGGCTGTATCGTTTCGGAAGAAACGGTATGGTCCTTTCTTTTGCGTGCAGGCAAAGTGAGCATGCGAATAAACTGCGTTCGCATGACTTCACAAAAACCGCTTGACCTTACCCTAAGGTCAAGGTTTATAATGGAACCATGATATATCAGAACAACCCGGGAATATACATAAAGAGAGGGATTATCATGAATCGGACTTATACTATCGGAGAATTGGCGGAGCTGGCCGGAGTGTCTACAAAGACCTTACGGGTGTATGAACGAAAAGGTCTGCTTTTGCCGGAACGGAATGCGGACAATTTATATCGTATTTATACGGAAGCAGCGGTGCGGAAGTTGGAGCAGATTCAGCTTATGAAGTATCTGGGCTTTTCTTTGGATCAGATTGAATTGTTTTTGTCACGGAATGAATCGAGCGGCCGGGAGGAAATGCTGCTTGCGCAAAAGCATTTGCTGGAAAAGAAGAGAGAGCAGTTGAATTCGGTTATTGCCTGCGTAGAACGTGCGGTAAGGGAGTGCAGAGAGGGAACGGCTGACAGTGATGCGTTTTTACATGCGTTGGGAAGTATTGTGAAGAATCAGAGGTCGGATGAACTGGTTGTGCGTTTGGGAAAGCATTCTGACGAACCGCGAGGCTGGTCGGAGTTTATTTTTGAACAAGCAGAGCTGACCGAGGGGATGGAGGTACTGGATGCGGGTGCCGGATACGGCAATTTGTGGCGTTACAATTTGCATCGTCTGCCAAAGAAGCTTCATGTGACCTGCGTGGACAAGCATAATACTCATGCGGACGGTTTCTGTGAGTTTGTAAAAGAAAGGGAAACTAAGGGAGAACTGGCACAGGGACAGATTTCTTTTGCATGGGAGGATTTAGAATTAAGAAAAACTTTAGAGAAATATCATTGCATTTTCTTTAATCATGTGGCATCCTTTATTCAGGACAGGGTGTCGTTGTATCACCGGTTTCGTGACAGTCTGTATGAAAACGGAACCTTTATTTGTACTTGGGGCGGTTTGTTGATTAACGAGAATGCAGCAGCGGTTTTGAATGATTTTCTGGATGATGCGGCTCCGTTAATGATGCGGCAGAAAAAACATGAGGCCATGATCCGCCAATATGAAAAAGAACTTCATGCGGTGTTCAAAACAGTGGAACGGCAGGCTTATGTGACAACGCTTCGTTTTGCTACGGCAGAGGAGTATATGGACTACCTGTTACAGGTGTGTAAGCCGGTGGAAGCAGAATTAGAACAGAGGCGTCCGGAGTTTTTTGCCTATTTGCGCAGAAGGCAAGACTCAGAGGGTGAATATACCTTTGTGAGAGATACTTACTTGTACCGCTGTAAAGGGGAGGTGTAAACATGCCTTCCAGAATGATACACTATTTGGTTGCGGAACAGGTGGCAAAGGAGATTCCGATTGGTGATTTGAATCGGTTTAAAATCGGTTCTCTTTGTCCTGATATGTCTACGAGACAAGACGATTCCAAGCATCGGACCCATTATGCAGACATTGAGGGAGATAGAAAAGGGATGAATTGGAGGCGTTTTGTTAATACTTACGGGGAGAAGATGAAGACGGACGATTTGTATTTGGGTGTGCTTTGTCACTTGATTACAGACGGTATTTGGTTTCATGAGGTCATGGAGCCGCAGGTACGTTCAAAGTTTGTTTCAAAAGAAAAACGTCAGGAAATGTACAATTACGGATATTCCGACTTTCATCGGTTAAACTATATTTTTAGAGAAGAATTCGGATTACGGTATGAATTGAAAGAAGACCGGAATATCGATCTGGATGGTGTACATCCGGAGTTGTATGACGATGTCATAGGAGCTTTGTATGGAGATTTTTATGAGGAACCGTCTGCTACCAAGGAGGAGTTGATGGTATATCCTTATGACATGGCGGTTGCTTGTATTGAAAAATGTGTAGCGGAGTGCGTGGAGGCAATCCGGGCATTTTATGAAGGAAAAGAAATGGCCTCTCCGGAACGATACTATGTACCGGTGCGAGATGCCGGGAACGATGTGGCGTTTAAAGTAATCGCAAAATCGGGAAATATGGAATGATAGGGTAGATAAAGGAGTATACTGGTGTGTGGGAACGAAACAGAATAGGGATGAAAAAACGCGGGATAAGGAGGGATATCATGGCGAGTCTTTCGGATTATCTGGTATGGCGCGGCGACATCACCTTTGATGAGGTGCCGCTTAATGTGGTGGATGCGCTTTTGTTATCGCAGATGTCTTATTTGAATTTACAGGGAATCATTGGTAAAACGGAGCGTAAAAAGGAGTGTACCCTGGCCCAGGCGGCGAAGCGTTTTTGGCAACTACATACGGAAGAAGAATTTGAGGATTGTCTTTCTTTTGCGGTACGTTCCGCAGGCAGATTACTGCGGGACATGGCCAAAACGAAGCGTTTTCGCGACTTGGTTTTACGGAATTATGTGAATCGGAACGATTTGAATTTGGAAGAGCAGTTTGCTGCGTTGGAGATTGTTTTGAACAGAAAGGAAAGCTATATTTCTTTCGGTGGAACCGACGATACGCTCATCGGTTGGAAGGAGGATTTTAATATGTGTTTCCTTTCTCCGATACCCGCGCAAATGGATGCGAAATCCTATTTGGAATCGGTGCTTTTGGGAAGCGGAAGAAAGGTTTATATCGGCGGTCACTCCAAAGGAGGCAATTTGGCGGTGTATTCGGCGGTGAAATGCAAGAAGCTGTTTCGCAGAAGTATTTTGCATGTGTACAATTTCGACGGTCCGGGCTTTAACAAAGAATTCATTGAAAGCGAGCGGTATCAGGATATGAAGGAACGGATTGAAACCTGGGTACCGGAGTCCTCTGTTGTGGGAATGCTTCTGGAACATGAAGAAGATTATCAGGTGGTAAAAAGCTCTCAAAACGGTTTCATGCAGCACGACGCGACTTCCTGGGAGGTGTTGGGTGCCGGATTTATCGAGCTCCCGGCGGTAAAGCAAAGCAGCAGACGGTTGGCTGCCGGAGTAAAGGAATGGATGAACGGGTTGAGCCCGGAAGAACTTTCGCAGTTCGGCGAGCGGATTTATGAGGTGCTGACGGCCACGGATGCAAAGACTCTGGCGGATTTGAACAAAGACCGTTGGAAAAGCATTACGTCGATTATCCAATCCTTTAATGCTATGGATAAAAAGACAAAGGAGATGTTGTTCGATTTAATAAAAGCCATGGTGGGGGCGAATGTAAAAAAGGAATCGTTGAAGACAACCGAACCGGCCGGTGGAAAAGCGTTTGGGAGTGAGGGGACGGTTCGACTGATAGGAAGGAAAAAAATACCGGGAAATTCGCATTGACAAGAAAAAAAGAATATGATATGATAAGCTACACACAGCGTTAAAACGCCGATTTGTCCGATGTTGCGACAAATCCTTACCGGGGCTTGTACCGGTTTCGACGGGGGTTTTGAAGCTATGGAAGCCATCCGTGGTCCGGGACCACGTTAAAACTCGGAAATTAAAATTAAACGCTGAAGATAATTTAGCATACGCTGCCTAATGGCAGCTGTCAGACCTAGTGCACCTACACATTAGGACCCTGGCATCGACTATGTAGGAAACGATATACGCAAAGCTTTGCGCGTATAGGCGTATTATGAAGCTACTGAAGCTCTCAGCTTGTTTGCCGGCGGTGAGTGGAGGGAATGTCAAATGACAAACTATGATGGAAGATGCCGTGGTGGATGGGCTTTCGGACAGGGGGTCGACTCCCCTCAGGTCCACTAATTTAAGAGTGATCGAAAAGGCGGAAATACCGTAGTTATGCGGATTTCCGCCTTTTCTGTTGTTGGAGAAAAAGTCGTTTGAGACCGTTTCAGACCGCTTCAGTGTAAAAAAAACGGGGTAAAAGGTGGGGTACGGAATACCTTGAGAATTGCGACTTT
>JAFTPY010000316.1 GCA_017463035.1 Lachnospiraceae bacterium | reverse complement strand
TCCCACCCCGGAAAGGTTAAACACCTGTTCAATTACAATACTTCCCGCCAAAATTTCCGCCATCACCATGGTAAGAAAGGTTACCACCGGCACCAACGCATTTCGCAGTACATGGCACCATAGTACCCGCCGCTTTCCGCAGCCCTTACTTTTTGCGGTTCTCACGTAGTCCGCACCCATCTGTTCTTTTAAAGAGCTTTGCAAAAAACGTACCGACATACCGATTTTCGGTATCGCCACCGCAATGGCCGGAAAAATCATAAACCCTAAAAATCCGAAGAAATCCTCTCCTGCCGGCACATACCCTCCCGGCGTAAACCACCGGAGCACGATACCGAACAAAAGAGTAATCAGCATCCCCAGAAAAAAGGGTGGCACCGCCATCATGGTCTGGGTTAGAAACGCCACTAACCCTTCCCCGGTTTTTGTTTTCGTCCGTGCCGCAAAAATACCGAAAGGCACGGAAATTCCCACAATCAGCACAAACGAAAGCAGAGCAAGACTGATTGTCACTCCGAAGCGGGCCGCCAAAAGCTCCGCCACCGGGATTCCGTACTGGGTGGACTCTCCGAAATCTCCGGTCAAAGCCCCCAACAGAAAGCTTCCGTAACGAACCGGAAGGGGACGATTCAGTCCCATTGCCTCACGGAGTGCATGAATCTCCTCCTCCGTAGCATCAATACTTAAATTTGCTACCGCCGCATCCGACGGAATAACCTCAAAAGCAAGGAAGGTCAGAAATGCCGCCAGTAACAGCGTTACCAATAATGCAATTGTCTTCTTTATAAAGTAGCGCATTTCTGCCCCTCCTTTCCTTTTATGGGCGCGGTGCCCTTCTTACGCTTTTGGAAAGTCTGCCTATCGTACAGTCTGTCAACAAAAGCGTAAGAATCGCCACACCCGAGCCACCGCGCCTTTACTCGGCCGGCTTAATAGATGCTAAGTCTAAAACATATACAGGATAGAATAAGAAATTGGTAAATTTCTTGTTCACTGCTACCAGCTTTGCGCCGTCCTGCAAGTATACACTGGCTGCGTCCTCGGTTAATATCCTTTGAAGTTCCTTATAGAGCGTTACCTTTTCGCTGTCTGCGGTGCTTGCCAGTGCCTTCGCGAAAAGCTCATCGAATTTTGCGTTCTCGTAATTCACAAAATTGTTCTTTGCGGTGGAGATATAACGTTTCACCACATCACTCGGTGCCAATGCGGAATCCAGACCGACGATGGTTGCCTCATACTCCCGGTTCCGGTACACATCCGTCAGCCATGCGGACCATTCAATTAACTGAATTTCTGCCTTCACTCCGATTTTCTTATACTGCTCCGTAAGCACCTGGGCCGTTGCCACATGAATATCGTAGTTGGACGGTACCTTTACCGTAAAGGTCAGCGGATTAGTTTCGTCATAGCCCGCTTCGGCAAGCATCTCCTTCGCCAGAGCCGGCTGATAGGTGTAAAAATTCTCCAGGTCCTTGTTATAATATACACCGAAATTCGGGAACATATTGCTGCCGATTGCATGACCCCTGCCACCGGATACGATATTTAACAATTCCGTCTTATCTACCGCATAGCAAAGGGCCTGACGAACCTTAAGATCGGCAAACGGCCCGAAGTCATTGTTTAGGAACATGGCCTGCACCACATTGGTGGCACCAACCTCCAAATTATAATCCTCGGTCAGCTGTGCCGCCTGCTCATCCGTCAAATACGGGAAGATATCGATACTTCCCGACATCAGCTCCATAAATGCTGCGTCGTTGCTTGCACAAATCTTAAAGGTCACCTTTTCCAGATACGGCTGTTCTCCGTAATAATCATCAAAGCGTTCTACTACAAAACTGGTCAAAGGGGTGTAGGAAACAAACTTATACGGGCCTGTTCCTACCGGTGCACTTTCCTGATTCTTGTAATCCTCCGGGATAATGAAGCACGTCAAAAATCCCAAAAGCTCCGTATTCGGCTCGGAAAGAGAAATCACAATCGTATCCTCTCCCACCTTTTCCACGGCAGAAATAACAGAAAGCGCCGATTCCACGACAACCTCAGGATCCTTGTCGTCGAGTAAACCGGCGCAACGCTTAACCGAATAAACCACATCATCCGCAGTAACTACCTCGCCGTTGTGAAACTTCACATTCTCGCGCAAGGTAAAAGTATACGACGTACCATCCGGGGCAATCGTATAGTCTTTTGCTACCGCAGGAACCAATGTTCCGTCCGCAGAAGGCTTTACCAAACCTTCAAAGACGTTAAACAAGACTTCATCGGTTCCTGCCGCCACTGCTTTGTGAGGGTCAAGACTGTCCAAATCCTGTGTTATTCCTACTACCGCGGAAACCGAATCCTCCGAACCTTTCTTTCCCGAGCTGCCGCCGTTGCATGCGCAAAGTGCGGTGACGGAAACAAGTAGTGCAAGAAATAATGCTTTCTTCTTCATGTAACTACCTCCGTTCGCGGACTCTTATCCGCTTTATTAAATTTTTACTTTACCATCATAAACTATTTCATTCAAAATTTCAAGAAAAAAATTTGTGAGTTTTTTATGAAATTCTTCAAAACCTCTTTATTCTTGTCCGAAAATAGTGTAAAATAGGGGCAGACAAATTTTAAAGGAGGGTATCGCGGAAGGATTTTTTCCCGCGAAATAAGTAACATGGAAAACAACGAAAAGAAAATGACCAATTACGACCGCAAGCGTCTCGCAAGAGAAGAGGCAGCGAAGCGCGAGAAGAAGAAAAATATTATCAGCATCGTCAGCACAGTAGCGATTGTTGCCGTTATCGCCGCTTTGCTCATCGTAGTACCGATGTTAAAGGACAGAGAAAAGTTCAAGGAGTTCTTCAAGGTTAACAACGAATCCGTTTCCGAGCTGGAGTTCAACTTCCACAGAACCAATCTCATCAACAGCAACTCAACCTATTTATCTTACTTCGGCATGACTTCGGAGGCAGACCTGGAAACCATGATGTATGATGAAGAAACGGGTACTACATGGGCACAGTACTTCACCGAAAGAGCCGCAGAATCCATTAAGGAAAACAAAGCCATGATTGCGGATGCAAAAGCAAAGAACATTCCGCTTGACATTGAAGACGACTATAAGGAATACATGGCCGAGGTTGAGACACAGGCAGCGTCTGCCGGTATGTCCGCCAAGGCTTATCTCAATGCTTTATTCGGTGCCGATGAAAAGGAATTAAAGGACATCATCACAGACAACCTTAAGGCAGTTGCTTATTCCGAGTATTTATATGAGCAGAAACAGGTAACCGATGAGGCTGCCCAGGCAGAGTATGATGCCAACAAGGACAAGTATGATTCCGTTGACTATCGTGTGTTAGACATTCCGGCAATGTATGCAGAAGATGCTTCCGAGGCTGATATCGAAACAGCCAAGGCGGCAGCAAAGAAGCAGGCCGATGAAATGCTTGCCAAGGTAAAGGCCGGCGAAGACTTCGAAACTCTTTGTGCCACCTATGCAACAGAGGATAAGCGCACCGTATATGCCGATTCCGAAACCGATACTTCTCTCGTAACCGGCGAAACCTCTTATTACTCCTTCAGCCCGTACTCCAAGTGGTTATTCGATTCCGCTCGTACGGAAGGCGAGGCAGATATCTACTTCGACGAAGAGAGCAATGTTTACTACGTACTCTTATTCCAGAAGCGTTACATGGGTGAAAACGTTCTGGCAAGTATCAAGGACGATTTAACTTACACTGCGGTTATCGATTATATTACGGAGATTTCCGCAAGCTACACCATCTCCGATCCGGAAGACAACCTTCCTAGCCTGTAATATCGGAAATACACATTAAAACAAACTAAGGAGCAGACTCTTACGAGCCTGCTCCTTTTCATGTATCGCGCGCTTCACAGACTGCGGCGGCACCCGCTTTGCGTTTTCTTATAACTCCTCTACATAGCGTACCCGCTCCGCAGCACTGAGCATCTGCAAAATCTCGGCATGAGGCTTCTTTTTCGGCAACCGCAACGTACACAAAATCGCGGTACCGTTATCTCCTACCCCGTTTGCCCGGGTCATTTCCAAATCACTGATACGGAAGCCCTGCTCCTTTGCAAAACGAAGAAAAACACCCACATCCGTCATCTGATCAAATTCCACATACAAATTGATTACCTTTGTGGAAGACATCACCCAGTCATCCAACCCCTGTAATAAGGCCATTACAACAAAAATCAGCAAACATCCGACTACTGCACCGGTATAAAATCCGATTCCCAGCGAAAGGCCCACACAGGCTGCCGCCCAAAGTCCCGCCGCCGTGGTAAGACCCTTCACCCGGTTTCTACCGGTCACGATAATTGTACCTGCGCCCAGAAAACCGATACCGGATACTACCTGGGCACCCATTCGTGCCGGGTCCGTTCCTCCGTACACTTCGGTGATATATTGATTGGTAATCATTACCAAAGCAGCTCCCATACAGACCAGCATATAGGTACGAAAGCCTGCGGGACGCTTCTTTCTCCCCCGCTCTACACCGAGAATGCCGCCACACAAAAGAGATAGCACCAGTCTTACAGTCACGGATACTGCATTCAACTCTTTTAATACTTCCGGGATATACTCTTCCAAACCGATTCCCCCTTTATTCTACATACCAATATTCCGGATGTGCCGCTCCGATTCCCCTAATCGCTTCCTCATACGGACAGTTCTCCGGAAAATTCTTTAAGTGATTCTTTACCGCATAGGACAAGGTACTTGTCCAGGTGATGACACGATAGTCTCCCCGTGTTGCACCGGCCTCGGCTTCCGCCACCTGCTCTCCGGTCAGCTCAGAAACCGACAGAAAACCTTCCGTTGTCAGCAGCATCTTCTGAGATTCCCCGGAAATTCTGGTAAAGCCTAATCGATCCATATAAGGCAACTGCTGCCCCAGCGAATCAACCTTCCAATAATACGGATTTCGCACAAACTCGTAATAATCTCCGGTTACATCACGTTTGCCTTCCTCCGTGGAAATCACGTAGGAATTCAGCGTCGGCACTCCCGGCATATTCCACGCCATCGTCACCGTCTTTCGAAGCATTTCCTCCGTACTCCCAAAGCCCATATCCGCTGCCTTTGCCTTTGCGGCATCCGTTCCCATATAGTCCGGCAACAGGTTAACGCAATAATGCTCCGGAGCAAAGCAGATGCCTCCCTGCTGTAACAGCTGCCGCAAAAACTCCGGCTTCGCCTGCGGAAAACTCACCTCAAAGCAATAGGTATCTATCTTGCGAAAGGTTGCTTTTTGCGTATTTCCTTTCTCATCATACACCTTAAAACATTCCCACAACGGGTCCCCAAACACCTCCGGTAAGCACAGCTTCTCATAAAAGAAAACACAATCATCGGCTGTAAACGGTACTCCGTCGGACCAACGCATCCCCGGACGCAACTCAATCGTATACGTCGTAAAATCGGAATTCACAACATAATGCTTTGCAATATTTGAAGTAATGATACCGGTATCGGAATAGGCAAATAACCCTTCGGATATCAACTCTCCTGTCATCTCATCGGCATTTTCCACCGCAAACTGCACATCATCTCCGTACTTTCCCGTCGAAATATGTCCCAACCAGTAGATATATTCCTCTGTAGGAAGTCGTTTTTCTACGGTTGGCAATTTTCCGGCTTCTGTCAACGCCTGTAACACAGGGGCTTCTTTATAACTCCACTGAGCCTCCGGCGCCTGCTCCGGACCTTTTTGTTCACCCTGCTCCGCAACGCTTCCCGGTGTCAACGTCACATTCTCCGGGGTCTCCTGCCCTTCCTCCGTTTTACAAGCAGAACAGGTACATAGCATTGTCGCCAGCACTCCTACCGCCAACAGCATTCTTTTCTTACCTCTATGCCTCATACTTACCTCCTACCGAAATAATATCAACTATGTCATCAAAAACAGTATACCACATCTTTCTGAAAATGTCCTCTTCTTTTCTATACGCTCTCCCATTAAAAATGTCCCGAAAGCCATGTAAGCTCTCGGGACACCTTATTATTTCGAAACGCTTTAATAGCGGAATGCCTGCAATGCTTCCTGAAGCTTTCTTGCTTCGTCGTTTAGTACTGTGGAAGCCTCGGACAAATCCTCTACCGCCTTCAACTGAAGGTCTACCATATTCTGTACTTCCTCGGATGCAGCCGAAGTCTCTTCGGATACTGCGGAAATACTGCTGATTGCATCTACCGTTACGGTCTGAGCCTCTCCGATACGGTCTACACCGTTGGAAATATTGGCAAGACGCTCGGTCATCTCTTCTACATTCTCTCCGATATTCTTGAACAGGGAGATTGCATTCTTTAATGCTACGCTCTGTGATGCAACGATTTCTTCTGCCTGTGCTACCGTCTGTGCGGTACCCTCGGTCTGTTTCTTAATACCGTTTACAATACCGGCGATCTCGTTTGCCGCCTCTACGGACTGCTCCGCAAGTCTACGAATCTCATCCGCAACAACCGCAAAACCGCGTCCCGCTTCTCCCGCACGAGCAGCTTCGATGGAAGCATTGAGCGAAAGAAGATTGGTCTGCTCCGCAATGTCGTTAATAACGCCGATAATTTTACCGATGGACTGAGACTCTTCCGCAAGAGCATCCATATCTACAGTGATACGCTTTGTGATAGAGGCCGTCTCTTCTCCCTTGGTTTCCAGAACACCGATTGCATCCATACCGTTTTCTACGGCAGTCTTTGCGTTCTGTGCCAATTCATCAATAGCATCCGCATCCGCCTTTACCTCATTAATGCGCTGGCTGAGCTCCTCACTCTGTACAAGACAGCGTTCGGAATCCTCTGCCTGCTGCACAATACCGTTTCGAATTTCCGTAATGGAGGTCGTAATGTTCTGTGTTGCCGTTAACAGCTTTGCCGATGTATCATCTACGCCTGCTGCGGAGCTTCCTACATTATCCGCTGCCACAGAGGTCTGCTGTACCATACCCTTCATATTGGTAACGGTCTTGTTCGCACATGCAACCAAGGCACCGAACTCATCTCTACGCTTGGTCTTCATCTTAGCCGTCAAATCGCCTCTTGCCACCTTATCAAGGCCTGCCATGGTACGCTTCATTGCCTTCGCATAAGAGGTCGCAACCCAGATACCTAACAATACGGAACATGCCGCAGAAACAAGCACAACCACAACCGCAAGAACCTTAATGGAGTTTGCGCTGGCAATAATCTCACTGTGAGGAATCGCACCGCACAGCATTGCACCGCTGTCTCCGATCGGAGAACAAATAACCAAATACTTATCTTTGTTAATCTTTGCATAGCCACTGGCCATACTCTTGGCTCCCACTGCCGCATCATAAGCTGCCTTGCCTATAAAATACGTAGTCTCGGATATACCGTTCTGGGTAAGCTCCAAACCGTCCGGAGAAACGATAGCGAAAATACTGCCTTCCGCCAGATCAATTCCGTTCAAAGTTTCAAGCAACATGGAAGACTGGATATCCGCAGATATGTAACCGGTTTCCTTTCCTAAATTATTGACCATCTTTGAAGTAACTGCCACAAAGTAATCACTTTCGGAAAGACCTAACTCACTGTCCACAAAAGCATGTCTTCCGGACCACTGAACAGTCTTTCCTGATGCCTTAAAGTTCTGACCTTCCGCAGTTGCCTCGAAGGCAGTTGCTCTGTCCGTTCCGGTAAACTTACCGTCGGATGCGTAAGACTCTCCGTAATAAGAAATTGTGGCAATGTTTCCGATAATCGCTTCGTTTTCACCGCCCAACGTACTGACATCGGCCTGGATACCCTTTATAGCATTGTACTCATCTCTGGTACCCGGAGTATAGGTCTGGGCGTAATACAAAGAAACATCACTGCTGGAATTTAACTGGGTAACCTTGGACTCTACCGTATCAAATACCAAATCCAAGTGCTCTGCCTTGGCATTGATGGTGGAACCGGCCGCTTCCTCGTAATTTGCCTGCAATGCATTGGATGCACTGGAAGAACATACCGCACCGAGAACAATGATAAAGATAAGCGGTATACAGAACATAGTAATGAGCTGTGTACGGATGCTCTTCATCTTCTTTCCTTTGCCGCCGCTTCCGAACTCCGGCAATTTCGACACTGCCTCTTTCACAAAGGCAATAAACTTATTCTCGCCCTTTGCCTTTGCCGGTGCATCTCCATCCGCAACAACCGCCTCTGTAACTTCTGTCCCGTTCTTTTTCGGTAACTTAATCTTCGGCAACTTAACCTTCGACCAATTCACCTTCGGAAGCTTAATGGACTTTAATTTATCCAATACACCGGAACCGTCCTTTGTCTTCGGTTCCTTCACCTTCGGAGCTTTCGGCTCTTTCACCTTTGGCTCTTTCGGAGCTTTCAGCTCTTTCACCTTTGGCTCTTTCGGCGCTTTTGGTTCTTTTACCTTCGGCTCCTTCGGGGCTTTCGGCTCTTTCACCTTTGGTTCCTTCGGGGCTTTCGGGGCCTTCACCTTCGGCTCTTTGGCTTTTTTCTCCCTCGCTTTTTCTTCCCGTTCCTCCGATTTCAAGAACTTTCGTAAATCCTTATCCTTTTCCATGTCGTAAACCTCCTTGCTACATTCGGTATGCGATTTTATCCTTTTCACAGAATCCGTTTCCCGTTCTAATCATAGTTCAATTATACCCTATTTTGTCAGAAAGTTCAAGTCAAAAAATGAATTGTTATAACATTTTGCATGAAAAAATGAAGAAAAAAATAAAACTTTTTTCAAAATAGACTTTTCTTTTTTATAAAAACGCCGTATAATAGAATCAGTATCGTAGAAAGGAGCATTCCAATGAAAAAAGTATTTAAATTTTTTGCTGCATTAGCGTCTGTTGCTGCGGTTGCCGGAGGCGCATACCTTGTTTATAAAAACTTCTTTGCAAAAGAAGATGAGGACTTCGATTTCGACGACAGCTTCGGCGACGAAGACGATATGACTTCCCGCGAGTATGTATCCATTAATATCACCACCGATGAGACCGAGGAGGAAGAAGCTGAGGCTTCCGAAACCGAGGAAGCTATCGACATCGCGGAGGATGTCGACGCAGAATAACACGCAGAGGTAACGTATCTGTTTTGCGAATTTACCGTAACACAAACGGCTGTCATATGACAGCCGTTTCAGACTGTAGACAAAGTGGCATATGGATTTCAACTCCATAGCCACTTTTCTCATGTCTGTATTCTTTTTTGTAGAAAAAGCTGTTGATACAGGGCTACATTATGCCATACATATCCCTTTTTCTTCCCTTCTTCGAAGG
>JAFTPY010000315.1 GCA_017463035.1 Lachnospiraceae bacterium | reverse complement strand
CCGCCGGCGTATCTCCCGCAAATACCAAGTAATCCGCCTGATAGGTACTGTCACTGCACCACATGGTATGGTTTCTCGTAGTTTCGCAACGTCCCGGCGACGGGTTATTCCAGAAAAAGCCGTACCCTAACGAGGAATATAAAAACGGAATGGCAGACTTGGTATTATAGTGCACCAAATTACAGGTACTACCCTTCCGGTCAAAGGCATCCTCCGTTTCCTGACCGAGACCGTAGAAATGTTCGCCCTCATTCGCCTCAAAGATTACCTTCGTAGCATAATGGTCACCTTCCGTATGGATGTATTTGTTCACATAATCCCCTTCAAATTTGGATTTTAATATCAGCTTGTCCTTCCGGTAAAAGCACACGATACCGCCGTACCACGGAAATCCGGCTTCAATGGTCGCTTTCACATCCCCGTTGGTAATCGTTGCAAAGGAAGAATCCCCTTCCACCACACAATTTGCTTCTGTCACAGGCGGAAGCAACGTCCAGCTCTCGTCCGATACTTTGTTGTTTCTTGTGGCACGACACCGGAGACAATCCTTTCCGTAGCCCTCAATCACAATTAACTCGTCTCTTCTTTGAAAAACAAGTCGGTCCTTTTCTAACACTATTTTGCCCATAATAGTTCCTTTCCTTCCTACGCTCTGTATTTAATTCAAGTATATCATAGTAACCCTTCCCATCGCTTTATTTATCTTTGCAAAAGCTAACACTATATTGACATCTGTGTCAAATCGTGATAACGTAATTTTATCTCAATTACACCTGAGAAAAGATAAATCGTTTTCGATTTCCACCATACAAGGAGATATCCGTATGTCGCATAATACCACACTTTATGAAACCGTATCCCACCAAACCGCATCCGCCCCCTATTCCCTTCACTACACGGAGGTACGTAAGGATGCAGAACCTGCATTATATTTGCATTGGCACAATGAAATGGAGTTTTTGTTTCTCTTAGAGGGTGACCTCCTTTTTCATATAGAGGAATGTTCTTTTCTCTTGCATTCCGGTGACGGTATCTTTATTCCGCCGGGATTATTACATTATGCCACAAGCAATTCCTCCGAACCGGTTTCCTTCCGGGCATTTGTATTCTCTCCGGAACTGATTTTTTCTTCCTTTGAAACATTAGCCTATAACACATATGTACTCCCGATTATGCATAACAATCTTTCTTATGCTTTGGTTTTACATCATTCCGTCCCATGGCACAAAAACATTTTGCATTATTTACTGCAAATCTTTCATAGTGAGACCACCGATGAACTCTTTATTCGCGGCAATTCTCTTCTGATTTGGAGCGAGTTGTACCGGCATCATATTGTCAAGCTTGATACAACGCCTGCACTTCATGCACTTTCGAAGCAATTGTCCGGTGCGGTTTCTTATCTCCATGACAACTATCAGCGGAACATAACCTTAGAAGAGCTGGCCGCCCTTGTCCCGTTAAGCGAGGCACAATTTTGTCGTTCCTTTAAACATCTGACCGGACTAACCCCCTTTCGCTATCTGGTGCGTTATCGTATTCTGCAAAGCTGTACGGAGCTTACTCATACCGATAAAAAAATAACCGATATTGCACTCTCCTGCGGATTCAACAATATCAGCTATTATAATCGCGCATTTCTCCAAATCATGAATATAACACCGTCGGAGTATCGCAAAAGTCGTACCGGAACAAACCTATAATATAATATTTGTTATCCAAATTTATACATGGAAACTTATTGTTTCCTATGGTATAATAGCCACAGAGTGGCTATTATCGCCGGGCAGTCGCTGAAAGGAACACAAAGTTCCTTTCAGCTCGTTGCTTTATGGTATACTATTTCTATCACATAACTCAATGTGATGGATTCTCATTACATAATTCAGGAGGAACAACTATGGCATGGTACGATGAGGCCGTATTTTATCATATTTATCCGCTGGGGCTGACCGGCGCACCGAAGGAAAACACCTACAGCGAACCGGTACACCGTTTAAACACGTTACTGCCCTGGATTTCCCACATCAAAGAACTGGGCTGCAACGCAATTTACATCGGCCCTCTGTTTGAGTCCGTAGGACACGGTTATGAGACCACAGACTATAAAAAGTTGGATAGCCGTCTCGGCACCAACGAAGACTTAACAAACTTTGTAAGGGCATGTCACGCACAAGGCATCCGTGTTATTTTAGACGGTGTATTTAACCATACCGGCCGGGATTTCTTTGCCTTTCGGGATATCAAGAGAAACCGCGAAAATTCTCCGTATAAGGACTGGTACTGTAACGTAAACTTTTGGGGCAATAATGAATATAACGATGGATTTTCCTACGAAAACTGGGGCGGTTACAATCTTCTTATAAAGTTAAATCAGCAAAACCCTGCGGTTAAGGACTATATTTGCGATGTCATCCGGTTCTGGGTTTCTTCCTTTGATATCGACGGTATCCGTCTGGATGCCGCAGATGTACTGAATTTTGACTATATGCAGGCATTACGCCGGGTAGCAAATGAGGTAAAACCGGACTTCTGGCTCATGGGTGAAGTCATCCACGGAGATTACAACCGTTGGGTAAACGAAGGAACGCTCCACTCCGTCACCAACTATCATTTGCACAAGGCTCTCTACTCCGGTCACAATGACCACAACTACTTCGAAATCGCCCATACGGTAAAACGCTTGTATGAAATGGGCGGAAGTCGTCCGGAGGGCTTAAAGCTTTATAATTTCGTAGATAATCACGATGTGGAACGTATCTATACAAAGCTTACAAAGAAAGCACATTTTACTCCGGTACATATTCTGCTCTACACATTACCGGGCGTCCCTTCGATTTACTATGGCTCGGAGTTCGGAATTGAAGGGAAAAAGGAACAGTTTTCCGATGATTCCTTACGTCCCGCCCTGTCCCTCTCCGACTTCGGAAACGCAATCACGGACAATCCGTGTACCCGTTTGCTGACTGCGTTGGGGCACATCCGCCAGACCACACCTGCTCTTTCCTACGGTGACTACAAAGAGCTGCTTTTAACCAACCGCCAGTATGCCTTTTCCAGAACCCACAACAGTACTACCGTCCTTGTTACCGTCAATAACGATGACAGTGACTACGTGATGACACTATCCTGTGGGGCAGCTTCCGGGTATAAAGGAATGTTATCCGGCGAAATCGTAGCCGTCACCGATGGACAAATCACTGTGAATGTAAAAGCAAACAGCGGAGATATCTGGGTGCCGGTAGAGAAAGTTGTAAACGAACCGGTCTTCCAAAGCCCCCCGGAATCTGCCGACACCCCGGCAGTCACAAACGAAGCGGAATGTACAATCGAACAGGCATCCGATTCGGAGGATTGGTTCTTTGAATCCGCATTCATTACGAACCCGGAGCCGGATAAATCATCGGTACCGGAGGTTCCGCCGGAATCACAGGCGCAACCGGCAACCGCTTCCGTCTCTGACAGCGAAGCCTTTCTCCAAGGCAAAATCGCCGGTCTTCAGGAAGCCATTCTTGCCATTATGGAAAAGAAAGGGCCTGTTACCGAACAGATGAGAAACGATGTATTTCACAATACACACCATGATTCTTTGGTCAACTGGGTAAAGAGTTTCTATTAATCCTTGTCCCATCACATAGCAAAAGAAGTCCCTTGTATACTTTGAGATGTTTCCGGAAATTCGGACACATCTCCCTGTTACAAAGGACTTCTTTTTACTCTCATAACTTCATTGCACCGTTTCTATGCACCGTGTCGGATTCTATTTCTCGGCTGTTACCGCATATTCGCTTTCATACAGCCTCTTCAAACTCTCCACCGAATTGTACTTTTCTCCGATACAGAACTCCTTGGACCAGGTCATGTAGTAAGCCCATGGCGTGTGAGACTGCTCTAACATCCTGATATCCGGCAAATAGCCGATTTCCGCCAATGCCGCCACTTTGTTTTTCGTAGTAGCCTCCACCAAATCCAGATACTCCTGTCGGTAATCCGTCGGCGCATATTCCTGCAAATAAATATCTACCGAAATCACATCCACATACTCATCTCCCGGATAGCCCTCCGTAAGCCGGCAGTTCCATACCCAAAGGAGGTTATTGATCTGATGTACGTTGGTATAATAATCGTACATCAGCTTATACAATTCCCTGGCAACTTCCGGGCCCTTTGCACCCCACCAAAACCACTTGCCGTCGGACTCATGAAACGGTCTCCACAAAATCGGGATATCCGCTTCTTCAAACTTTTTCAGTTCTTCCGCAATCACATCCATATCGTGATAGAAAGCCTCCCGTTCCTCGGTGCCCTCCACCAGAATCCTTGAGGCATCAAAGTCCGTATGCTCCGCGTAAAAACTCTTATCCCGTCCGCCCACCGGCGAGTACCAATGGAAGGAAAAAGTTACGATTCCGTCGGATTCTTTTGCCCACTTCAAAGCCGTTTCCAGCGTTCCGCGGTTTTCATAAATCTCGGTGAGACACGGCTCGGACGCATCCTCATAATTGATATTCGGTGAATATGCCAAAAGTTCAAACCCACGAAGCTTCGGCATTTTCCCGGTCTTTTCTTTTATATATTCCACCTCTTCCATCGGGTTTGTCTGGGTGTGCTGTCCCGTAACAATCCCCTTTCCTGCGGTTTCGCACAAATACTGTAACAATTCTTTGGCTTTTTTCGATGCATTCTTATTTACCGGATTCTGCATAAGTTCCTCCTTATTCGTCCTGTTTATTTTCTCCCGCAAGTACCGTATCTATCTCTAACCAAAGAGACCTGTTTAACATCTCCATACACATTCTTCCGTTATGATACGGACACTTCCATTCATGGGATAACGGAGCTGTCACATCCGCTTCTCCGTGATACGGAATGGTTTCATACCATTCACCGCTCTTTTTATCAATCACACGGTTCTGAATAAAGGTCCAGACATCCTCCGCTATGGCACGATATTCCTCTTTTCCTTCCTTCAAATACGCATTATAAAAGCCCACCACCGACTCCGCCTGTACCCACCAGATTTTCTGACGGTCCACTTTATCGTTTTCACGCTCATTATTTATGGCACGGCATTCTTCATCAATGGCATTCCGGTATACGGAAGCCGCCAGACCCTCAATGACCGGACGCATCATTTCCGTCACAGAAACATCCTCCAACAACTCACATGCCCGGTCAATCAACCAGGACGCCTCGATATCGTGACCGTAGGATTCCAAGTCAATCAACGGCCGGTACTCATGGTCAAAGAACACTTCACAAATCTGCTTGTCCGGATTGTATACCTTGTCCTTAAACAGAGAAAGGATCTCCTTGAGAGAGGCCTCTACCTTACGTAAACGGTTACGTTCCTGCTCCGAACAATCCTCTGTCATATAAAATCGATCCGCACGGAACAATTCAGAATAGGCCTCCAACACATGCAGCAGCGTGTTCATGGTTCGCTCCGCAATGACACCGTTCTCCGACAGCTCATAGTTTACGGTCGGCGTAAAATCCCGATTGTAAGCCTCCAAATATCCACCGTCATCCCTGCACTTTGATTCAATGGTATCATACAGGGAATAAGCCAGTTCCAGTGCATCCTTATTCTCTGACGCATCATAATAGGCCGACAACGCATAAATGGCAAAGGCCTGATTATAGGTATGCTTCAAATCATCCTCCACATCACCGTTAAACTTTACTGCCCAGTAAACACCGCCATAGCTCTTATCATAGCAATGCTCTACCAAAAACTGATAAGCATGGTCCGCCATAGAAAGAAGCTCCGGATATTGAAACGCACGGTATGCCCTAGAATAGAACCAAAGAATACGACTATTCAGGATTACTCCCTTCATATACTCCTTTACCGGGGTTCCGTCTCCTGCCACACTTCCGTAAAATCCACCGTACTCCTCATCCTTTAACTTATTCCAAAAGGGAATAATATCCTGTACCAAATGCTTTTTAAACTCTGCCGCTTTCATTACGCTTCTCCTTTCCGTTGTTTCTTTCCTTAATCATAGCGCAGTTTTCTGTACATTTCTATGATAATGCACCGAATAAATTGTACAAACCTATTACAACTTCTCTAAAAATTGACAGGCATATTTCCCGTAAATCCCGTCATACAAAGACAAATAGTCTTCAAAGCACACTTCACACTCATAACCTCACAATTCAAACTCCACACCGAACAATTTCGCATATACGCCAAGCTCCCTCATCCCGTTGTTCAGATAAAACTGTTTTCTTCTGCGACGTTCTTCCATGTTATCTGCCGGCACTTTAAGACTCTCCACTTCAAGGAAGAAGCGTTTCCCCCCATACTGTTCCTGTAAGGCACGTAAACTCTTTCCGCCTAATCCCTGTCCTCTTTTCTCCTCACAAATCGCAAAATAATCAAGAAGTACCAGATCATCCCCATTCATAGTGATTGCAAAACCGGAAATTTTTTTCTCCTCTTCAATCATCCAAACATCGGTCACTTTCTGACAATATTTCTCCCGTATCATTTCAAAAGGCTTACGTTAATTTTCCGGAAACGCCGATTTGTAAAGAGTTTCCAACATACTCCACTCAACCTCGTTTGCTACCTCTCTGAGATTCATCACATTTTTTCCTTTCTGCAAAAACGGAGCAGTGCCGTACGCACTACCCCGTTATTCTTTCGTTTACACTTATCTTACCGGACAAACAAATACATCATCCACAAAGAACTCCGCATTGCCGTCGGTCTCCACATAAATCTCCGCAGAATTCAAATCCTTCGGAAGCTCTGCACGAGCAGTCACCTTTACCCACTCACCGGAGGAGGTATCCGCGGACGCAAGCGGATGCGGTACCGCACCGTCCAAACCGATGGTTACCTGCTTATCCTTCGTCTTAATATACATAGACACATCCACCGTCATACCGATATAAGGCGAGACGTTCAACTTAATGGTTGCATCCTTCTCCTGACGGGTTACACAATAGGAATGACTCTTTCCGTCTACAGACTCCTTATCGGTTACGTAACAGAACGGAAGGTGTCCCGCACCGCGGATTGCCGCGATATTGGTCTTCTCCTCGAAGCTTTCCTCCAGTCCTATGAGCTGTACCTGTACATCGTCCACATAAATCGGATTGTTCTTTCCTTGTTCGGCATCGATTGCACCAAAGTTCATCAGCATGGAATGTACATCATTCGGAATCTTAAAGGTACCTTCTAAGAATACCCACTCACCGGAAGTAGTATCTACCTCTGCCGGTATATGCGGGATACCGTCCGGACCGAGATTCACCCTCAACGCAGAACTCTTTACCCAGGCACTGACCTTAACGGTCTGCCCGATAAAGTCGGATACATCAAGGCTGATACCGCACCAGTCACCGAACCGCTTTTCATTTGCCAATGCGGCTTTACCGCTATGCACCACTCTGTCCTGAATTTCTATCGCACCGAAGCCCCTCATCTTAAAGCCAAGCTCCTCCGGCTTCACCGGCTCTGCACCTTCCGGAGTTTCAAAATCATACAGACGGTCGGAAAGATTAATCTCAATCTTCTCCGGCTCTCCCAAATCCTCTCCGGTCACTGCATACACCACACCCTCAAAGGAACGTTTCTCTGACAAATCTCCATGGAACAACAAAGGATTTGCACCGCGAATCCATGAATTGTCATCCGTCAATCCCCAGAAAGTTACACTGGTCAGGTTAGCTCCTTCTTTCTTTGCCTGTAACAGTGCCTCAAAAAACTTCTTATAGAACACTGCCTGATAATATTCCTGATTTTTATTAAGACAGGTACACTTTACATCAAGTTCCGTAATGTGAACTTCATTCACAAGTGCCGCATAT
>JAFTPY010000037.1 GCA_017463035.1 Lachnospiraceae bacterium | reverse complement strand
TAAGGATATTTCCTCTATCCAAACCTCTTCCCTGTTTTTCTTATCACATACCTGATCCATAATATAAAGTGCATCTCCGCCTTCTTTATATACCGGCTCATACAAAGAAACCGGTGTCTGTATCGCATCAAATGCCTCATTGATTTCCTCGGGTGTCAATCCCGTACGCTCGGATATTTCCCCGACGGTGGGATCTCTGTTCAGCTCCTTCGTCAATAATTCTTTGGCATAGATTGCCTTATACGCCGCATCCCGCAAAGAGCGGCTGACCCGGATAGTATTATTGTCTCTTAAATAACGTCTGATTTCACCGATAATCATAGGTACCGCATAGGTGGAAAACTTTACCCCCTGGGTCACATCAAAATTATCAATGGCCTTCATCAGTCCGATACAGCCGATTTGAAATAAATCATCTACATTTTCGTTGTTTCCCGAAAAACGCTGGATAATACTGAGTACAAGTCTCAGATTTCCTCTGATATATTCTTCTCTTGCCGTTTTATCTCCCTGTTTTATCCGTACAAACAGTCTCTCCTTCTCTTCATTGCTTAGCAAAGGCAGCTTCGCCGTATTTACACCACATATTTCAACTTTATAAAGCGCCATGTTACATCCCTCCTGTACTAACAGACCATGAGGAAAATTACTCATATACTGTTAATTTAAGGATGTACCACGGCGCCCTTCTTTATACTGAAAGCTTTTGTCATCTTCTGTCAGGCAATCATCATTTCCTTCCGCAAACGCTTCATAATCTTTTTTTCCAGCCTTGAAATATAGGACTGGGATATTCCTAACAAATCCGCTACTTCTTTTTGCGTATATTCATTTCCGTCTCTGCTCTCCAAACCGTAACGCAGGTTAATAATCAGCCGTTCTCTTTCGTTCAGACAAGAAAGTGCCCGAAAAAGCGAGGTCCGGTCCGCTTCCTCCTCCAAACCGCGATACACTTCATTTTCATCCGTACCGAGAATGTCCGAAAGTAACAGCTCGTTTCCGTCCCAATCCACATTCAAAGGCTCATCAATGGAAACCTCCAGCTTTTGCCTGCTGTTGCGGCGGAGATACATTAAAATCTCGTTTTCGATACAACGGGACGCATAGGTGGCAAGCTTAATATTCTTCCCCGGATTAAACGTATTGATTGCTTTTATCAAACCGATTGTACCGATAGAAATCAGGTCTTCCACACCTACTCCGGTATTATCAAATTTCTTGGCAATATATACCACCAACCGTAAATTATGCTCCACCAAATCAGAGTGCGCTTCTCCGCTCTCATCACCTGCCAAAGCTTCTATCATTCTTGCTTCTTCCTCCGGAGAGTACGGCGGCGGCAAAACCTCCGTTCCTCCGATATAATGAATTTCTCCGTACTGTCCCGTCAAAAGTGCGGTCAAATTGGGAATCATACGAAACTGAAAACGATTCGGAATCGAAACTTTAAATAACATTATGTACTCCTTCCTGTGTATCGGTCACACATTTCATTGTTAACACCTCCGGTTGCAATATCATCTGATAATCACATCCCCGGAATAACCTATGTTCAGCCGCTACTGCCGCCACTTCTCCGTGTACCGTCTCCCCTTCCCGAAGGGTAACCTCTAACCGGAGTTTGACGCCCCGCAACAGCCCTTTTCCTCCTACTCCCTTATAGGGTATAAAAACAAGCTTCTGCGGCATATCATATTCTGCCGCTTTTATCCATTCGTTTAAATAAGCTTCATCCACTAATACAACCGGCAAATTACTTCCGTAGAACCGCAGCCGGTTTCCTGTATCCATAAAGGCAGACAACATCTTCTCTTCATTTCTTTGACAGAGTTTTGCTTCATACATCCATACTCCGGTCTGCTTTGCCCGGAATATCATCGCAATTCCGCGAAGCAACACCGGAAGAAGGATTGTTCCTGCCAGACAAAACAAGCCCGCATTCCGTATCGGTATTCCCTGAAACACTCCCGCCAGTAACGCAGTCATGCACAGCAGCCGGAATCCGTTATGTATACAGTTTCTTTTTCCGTATGCAATCCCCGCCGCCAAAAAAAGTTCACCGCTCACAACTGCGAACACAAGCGGCACTCCCAAAGAGTTGCCCGTATTCACCGTAATAACCGTAAGTGTTGTGTCGATTGCCGTACACAACAGTGCTGCGGCTACCGTTTTACATATACGGTTCTTTTTATTCCGACGTTCCGTCAATGCACCTGTCACAACCAAACACAATAAATGAATCCAGAAGCATGTTGCCATATAGCTGTCTAAATATATGTTTACTCTGTGCACCTCCCTTGTCTTTCTATCCCCAGTATACAACATTTCATTTACAATTTCTGTAAAATTTGGGATTTTTTTCCAATTGTTATCGCAAAAAAAATTAAAATTCGACAAAGTTCGCGGTATACAAACGGCCGCCACACCAAAGTGTAGCGGCCTTGCATAATACTCGTTATTTATTTTTTCTTGGAAGAATAGTTCTGAATGAACGGAGGAATCTTTATCTTATCCTCTCCACCGTCTGCAGCCGCAGTATCCTGCTTCCCGAACATCGGATTGCCGGAACGACCGGAAAAAGTCGAAGTTCCTGCCGGCTTATACTCGGAAGTCGTCGGCTTCGGACGAACCGCATTCGGATCAAACTTATAATCGAACTGCTCCATCGTACCGCGCTCCGTCTGGGTTGTGGTTGCAGCGTTAGAAGATGAATAATTTCCGCGGCTTAAAAATCCCGGAAGGGACACACCCGGAGCCGGTGCTCCGAACTGACTGCCCATGCGCGGAGCCGGTGCCCCGTTCTCCTGAAGACCGGTTGCGATTACGGTAATCACTGCCTGGTCCTGCATTGCTTCATCATACATTGCACCGAAAATAATGTTTGCATTCTCACCCGCAAGCAACTGCACTTCGGTAGCAGCCTCATATACCTCGATAAGACTCACATCACCGGATACATTTAAAATAACATGGCTTGCGCCCTGAATCTTTGTCTCCAAAAGTGGACTGGAAACAGCCTTATGTACCGCATCCAGACACTTCTGCTCACCGGTACCCATACCGATACCGATATGAGCAACACCCTTGTCCTGCATAACGGTCTGAACATCCGCGAAGTCAAGGTTAATGAGTGCCGGAAGATTAATTAAATCCGTAATACCCTGTACACCCTGCTGTAATACTTCGTCAGCTTTTCTGAGTGCCTCAGGCATGGTTGTCCGACGGTCAACAATCTCAAGAAGCTTATCGTTCGGAATCACAATCAGGGAATCCACATTCTGCTTCAGCTTTTCAATACCGGCTACCGCATTCGCCATACGAACCTTATGCTCGAAGGTAAACGGCTTCGTAACGATACCTACGGTCAGGATACCCAATCCCTTTGCGATTCCCGCAACAACAGGAGCCGCACCGGTACCGGTACCGCCACCCATACCACAGGTAACAAATACCATATCCGCTCCCTTGATAATCTGGGTCAGTTCTTCTATATTCTCTTCAGCTGCCTTTTCTCCTACCTCAGGCTTCGCACCCGCACCGAGACCCTTGGTCAGTTTCTCTCCGATTTGAATGCACTGAGATGCCTTACAATTCTTCAAATGCTGCTTGTCCGTATTCACACAGACAAACTCCACACCGCCGATTCCCTCTTCAATCATTCTGTTTACGGCATTGTTACCTGCACCGCCGACTCCGATAACTAAAATCTTAGCTGCCACATCCGTGGTATCATTCATTATTTCTAACACGGTACAACTCCTCCTTTTATTCTGTCACAACCATCCGAACAACTAGATGTTGTGTAATTTTTCCTATAAAGACCCATCCTCTATACTATATCATATATTGAAACAGTAAATTTAGCAAGCACTTTTTTCACATTTTATGTATTTTTTTATTCTTCCTTCGGTTTCGCTATAATATCTTCCGAACCGCCGTCGTATCCCGAGAGATCGATGTACAGTTTCCGGCCGGAAACAGCAGGCAAAAGATCTGCCAGTTTCTGTATCTGTAAATCATACGCGTCCCGGCGTCCCATGGAAATACTGATATCCCCAACCTCCAGTTCCACCTCGCCTTTTCCGTTGAAAATAATACATTCTGCCGGTATCCCGTACTCTCTTACCAGCTTCGTAATATTCAAAATAACATCATATAATTCGTCCTTCTGGATTTTTAATTTATCATATAACACAATTCGGTCGAATTCCAATCCTTTGATCAACGGCACATCGGGCAGACGTTCTTCGGAAGACTCCGTCACATACCCGTCCTTGTCAAAATACAGGTACTGTCCCATGACCTTGACGCATCCCACCAGAATCTTTTCATATACTTCAATATGAATTACATTTTTTCCTTCCGTATGAATATCGTAACGTTCGATATAAGGAACCCTTATTTCTCCCTTTCGAAACTGTTCGTAACGAAACAATAAGGTATTTTTCCTTGCCGTTTCACTCGATATTTTTTCCAGGAAAGCATCCTCGGTATAATACGACAGGCCTTCTACCGTAATCTTTTCCATCCGGAACACGCCGGCAAACAGAAGGAGT
>JAFTPY010000314.1 GCA_017463035.1 Lachnospiraceae bacterium | reverse complement strand
TCGGAGCGGTAAGAAGCAACTGATCCGTCTTCTGACGCTTCTCCTCAGACATAATACGCATGGTTACCATCGGTATGAGCAGTACAAAAAACAAATTAATACTGGATAACGCGTAGCCGATATAGGAGTAGCCCTCCCGCATATTAAACAAATATACAAAAATTCCGATAAACGCAAAGAAGAACGCCAGGAATAACCATCCTACGATGGAATTGAAATAAGCGCGTAATTCTTTTTTATAAATCGCTAACATTCCTATGCCTCCTTCTTATCCGACGTTGCTTCAAGGAAAATGTCTTCTAACGTCTTTGTATTGCGAACCAGCTTCACCAACGGAAGATTGGCCTTTGCAAAAGCATGGAACAACGCCTCACGAAGATCTTCCGTACTCTTTATGCGTAACGCGACGCTGTTTTCTCTTTCACCGGCAAGTTCCTCCGTTTCGGAAACGCCCGCCACCGAGCTTACGATTTCCATAACACGCGTCTTTTCACCCAAAGCCTCCAGTTCAATATTCTCTCCGCGGTTTGCCTGCTGCTGCAGTTCCTCCGGCGTACCGGAAAGCACAAGCTTACCGTGACTGATAATCATAATATGGTCACATACCGCGCTGATTTCCTGCATAATATGGGAACTGAGCAATACCGTATGCTCCTTTGCAAGACTTTTCATCAAATCGCGGATTTCGATAATCTGCTTCGGATCCAAGCCAACCGTCGGCTCATCCAGAATAATTACCTCCGGATTACCTACCAAAGCCTGGGCAATTCCCACACGCTGACGATACCCCTTGGAAAGATGCTGAATCAGACGATTCCGCATTGCCTCCAACTGGGTCACTGCAATAACACGTTCCACCTCGTTCTCTCTGTCCTTGCGCGGAACCTTCTTTAATTCGGTTACAAACTTCAAATACTCCGTCACGGTCATATCCGGGTATACCGGCGGCTGCTCCGGCAAATAGCCGATGCTCTTTTTCGCAAGCTCCGGCTCCTCTAACATATCATAACCGTTTACCAAAATCGTCCCTTCCGTTGCGGATATGTAACCGGTTAACATATTCATGGTTGTAGACTTTCCGGCGCCGTTCGGTCCCAAAAAGCCGAGAATTTGTCCTTTTTCTACTTTAAAGTTCAAGTGATCCACGGCAACATGATCGCCGTACTGTTTCACCAAACCAATGGCTTCAATCACTTTTACGCCCTCCTTTTTTTTGCTTCTCTCCTACCATACCACATCTTATACTACATTGCAACCATGAAGAAATTTTGTTTACTATGTGAAAAAAATGTGAAATTGGGCGCTGAAGCTATCGTAAGCCCAGCGCCGTCTCGATTTTCAGGACTAATTGTTCGGAATCCGCAGGCTTTACAACATAGCCGTGCACTCCGCTGGTAATTCCTTTGATCACCTTATCTTTGTGTCTCGTACCGGTCAAAATAATAATCGGCAAATCCTTTAGATTCTCTCTCTGTCGAATGGATGTCAGGGTTGCAAACCCGTCCATCACCGGCATCTCAATGTCCAGAAGCACCAAATCAAACTCTTCGGAATCCAGTCGTTTTAAGCCTGCAAGGCCACTGGTAACACCGACAAAATCAAACTTCTTCTCCAGAATATTCTGCAGCTGCTTCAATGCAATGGCACTGTCATCGATTGCAAGAATTTTCTTTTTCATCATATTTTCTGACCTCCTGTCATTTTATGAAAACATTGTCCGAAAGAACTCTGCGTTTACATTTCCCTCTTCTATCATCCGTTCAAAGCTGTTCCTGATTGCCTGAACATCTCCCTGCTTTGCCTTTAACTCCTGCTCATACGCGGATTCGCCCAAGCCTTCCGCACCCAACGTACGGGCATCACCCTTCACGGCATGAATCAGAATCGCATATTCCTCCATATTTTCTTCGTCCAGAAACTGTCTCAGTTGCTCTCTTCGTTCCTCCCACAGCTCTGCGAATAAAACAAGCGTTTCACGATACGCCGCATCATTACCATCGAATTTTTTTAACCCCTTTGCATATGAGAATCCATCCGGTTCCCGTAAGCCCCCGGTGTCCGGAATCACGCAGGTCAAAATCTCATCCAACCGATTCTTTTGAATCGGTTTTCCGAGACACGCTGCATAGCCCTTTTCCTTAAACTCCGCCTCATTCTCTTTCCGAACAGAAGAACCGACTGCAATCACCGGCACGCTTTTGTCCAAGCCCCCCTCTTTCCAAAGGCGATACAAGATTTCATCACCGTCCGGTCCCGGCATATTCTGGTCAAGAAAAACCAGATCGAATGTATTCTTCTGCGCCAGTCGCAAACACTCCGGGCCGTCTCCGGCCTCTAAAATCTCCCAGTTCCGTCCCGACAAAAACTCCTTTATCACGTTTCTGCTCAATCTGCTGTCATCCGTCAAAAGAACCTTGAATCCGGGTGACACGCCCTCCGTATTACATTCTACGCCGTCTTTCTCCGTACTCTTCTTCGTATTCCCCGTACCTTCCTCTGCCTGCCTCCTTTTGTTTGCATACAGCAGGCACAGCACCAATGACGCCGCCACAAAACCGCACCAAAAACCGATAAGAAATTGCGGCATTTCTACGCCTCCTCTTCCTTTGCACTATCAAATAAAGTCTTATAACACTGCGCCACTCTCTGATACTCTCCGGATAACAGTGAGAACTTATCCCTGAGAAACGAAAGATTTCCTTCCTTTCCCACTTTCTCCTGTTCTGCCACTATTTCCGCAAGTTCCCGGGCTCCCAATGCATCTGCATCCTCTTTTATGGCATGTAACAGCATTACATAAGCCGGTACATCTTCCTTTCGAATATACTCATGCAACATGCGCAACCGTTCCGTACAAAGAGATGCGAAATTCATCGCTGCCTGACGATACATATCCTTCCGTCCCTGCATACGTTCCAGACTTCCTGCCAAATCGATACGCTCCACCGCCAATACCCCTCGAATCTCTTCCGGCCGGAAGCCTTCCTGTTTCGCGTTTATCACATTAATACCTTTGAAAACCTCCTGTTTTATTACTAATTCCTCCGGCAAATATTTCAACAACTTCTCTTCCAGCAACCGGCCGCTGACCGGCTTACTTAGGTAATCATCAAACCCTTGTTCTAAATAGAACTCCTTTACTCCGACCACCGCATTTGCGGTCAAAACAATTACCGGCGTATTCACACAGGCTCCGGCCTGCCGGCGTAACAGCTTCAACGTTTCTACCCCATCCATCCCCGGCATCATATGATCCATCAAAATAATATCATAATGCGTATCCTGCGTTTTTTTCAAACATTCCTCGCCGTTTGCGGCCTCATCAATCTGAAGCAGTGTCTGCTTTAACAAGCCCTTTACCACCACACGGTTCATCAGGTTGTCATCCACCACCAGTATCTTCGCTTTCGGAGCCGTAAAAGTCTCCCTGATATTACCCCTCTCCGGTGTCTGCTTCCTATAAGAATATTTTCCCATCGGTGTAGCATCCGCAATTTTCTGCGGAATCCGTACTTTGAACTTCGAACCGCTGCCATACTCACTGTCGATAAAAATATTACCGTTCATCAACCGCAATAACTTTGCCGTAATACTCATACCCAGACCGGTACCCTCTACTTTATTATTCCGCTTTGCATCGAACCGCTTAAACTCATCAAAAATTGTATCCATATCTTCCTTACGGATACCGATGCCGCTGTCCTCTACCGTAATACACAGGATTATATTCTTCTCATCCTGCGGTTCCCAATCTACCGAAAGCCCCACATAACCACGCTCCGTATACTTCACGGCATTACTCAACAGATTGCTGAGAACCTGTTTAATACGGATTTCATCGCCGTACAGCATCGCCGGAATACCCTCGTCAACCTCTACGGATAAATTCAGTCCCTTTTCCTCGGCTTTAATGGAAAACATGGCAACCACATCATGCAGCAAGGAAGAAACTCCGTATTCTGTCTCCGTCAATTCCATCTTACCGGACTCAATTTTAGAAAAATCCAATAAATCATTAATCAGGGACATCAAAGTCTTTCCCTCTGTCTTTACATTCTGTGCATATTCGATTACGTTAATATTCTGCGCCTCTCTCAAAATCAACTCATTCATTCCGAGAATTGTGTTAATCGGCGTACGAATTTCGTGAGACATATTGGCAAGAAAGCTGCTTTTCGCACTGTTTGCCGCCAAAGCCTCCTGGTGAAGTTCTTTGAGCTGATGCTCTTTTTCTTTTGTCAAAGTCATATCGATAAAGCACCAGGTTTTTCCCTTTACCCGGTCGCCCTCATATACCTCGGATTCCGTCACGGCATAGCATTTATTTCCCACAAAAAACTCGCCCTCGTCTCCGTCCTCCATCTCGGTCATAACGTCCAAAATATTTTTTACTTTCTTCTGATTCAGAATTTCCCGCATCCGTTCGTTACTGTATAGTACGTTTCCGTCCTCGTCACAAACCAGAATGCCCTCCTCCAAGGTTTCCAAAACCTCGTTTTTCGCATTTTCCGCCACATCAAAATATCGGAAGAAGTAAAGAATCAAAATGAAGAATGCGTTGGTACAGAACAATCCGAAAGGAATTAAATCGTAATCCTTAAAGCATCCCACCATATGCAACAACCAGAACATAAGCGGAATAACTGCCGCAAATCCCAAAAACAGATACTTACGGTAGCTCTCCTTCCATTTCCGATCGCGTAACCAAGCATAAAATATTACCCCGACACACACCCCCATGGATATAAGGGTAACCGCAGTATGCACGGTATAATACGGTCCCGGTGTCATCCTGAATACCGCAATATACCTGCGCACCTCAAGAGACGCATCCACATAATAAAGCTGATGATACTCATTTGTGGTAATAATAAAACAAGAAACAAAAAACGCCGCCACCATTACTCCGCGAATCCATTTCTTTAATTTAACATGAAACAGCTCACAAACAAACAGCACCGCCGAAATCGTAGCCGTACAAAGACCGATATATTCAAAACGGATTGCCATCATTGCTTCTTCCAAAACTCCGCTTTGAAGTTCGAAGGTATACGCCAGTCCGTTTACCAACACACCGATGGAATACATCAGCAGATGACTGCATAATGCCGACTTCTTTTGATAAGCCACAAATGCAATAAAAAAGAAAGAAAGCAATACCGCTATGTATTGTAATCCTAAAACAAGGAGATCCGCTTCCATTTTACTCCTTTCTCCTCATAGGTCCCACTATTCGTTTCCATCTACACAAAAATTACCAAATCCTATCGGTTATTTTAGCACAATTCAATTCATTTTTCAATGTTTTTCCGTAAAATTCCGCCAAAAGAGACATAAAAAAGAGAATTGCAACGATTCATTCGTCACAACTCTCTTTCAATCATCTCATATCAAACACACAGTACGCGTTCTTACTTATCATCAATGCTGTAGTTCGGAGCTTCCTTGGTAATATGAATGTCATGCGGATGACTTTCCTTTAAGGAAGCAGCGGAAATCTTAACAAAACGACCTGTCTGCTTTAAGGTCTCGATATCCTTTGCACCACAGTAACCCATGCCGGAACGAAGACCACCCAGTAACTGGAATACGGTGTCCTCTGCAAGACCCTTGTATGCCACACGGCCTTCTACACCTTCCGGAACAAGCTTCTTCGCATCCGCCTGGAAGTAACGGTCCTTACTGCCGTTCTCCATTGCAGCGATGGAACCCATGCCGCGGTATACCTTATACTTACGACCCTGGTAAAGTTCGAAGGTTCCCGGGCTCTCGTCACAGCCTGCGAAGATGCTACCCATCATACATACGTTAGCACCGGCTGCGATAGCCTTGGTAATATCGCCGGAGTACTTAATACCACCGTCTGCGATAATCGGAATATCGTACTTCTTTGCTGCCTCATAAGCATTCATAATAGCGGTAACCTGCGGAACACCGATACCTGCTACCACACGGGTGGTACAAATGGAACCCGGTCCGATACCTACCTTTACACAGTCAACACCGGCCTTAATCAAGTCCTCGGTTGCTTCTGCGGTTGCTACGTTACCTGCAATAATCTGAAGTTCCGGATATGCATCGTGTACCATCTGTACACAACGGAGCACGTTTGCGGAATGTCCGTGTGCAGAATCGATAACGATAGCGTCTACCTTTGCCTTTACAAGTGCATCCACACGCTCTAAGATGTTAGCGGTAACACCCACACCTGCCGCACAAAGAAGTCTGCCCTGTGCATCCTTTGCGGAAAGCGGATACTTAATCTGCTTTTCGATATCCTTAATGGTAATAAGTCCCTTTAAGTTGCCCTCAGCGTCCACAATCGGAAGCTTTTCCTTTCTTGCCTGCGCAAGAATCTTCTTTGCCTCCTCTAAGGTAACGCCTTCTCTTGCGGTTACAAGACCTTCGGAGGTCATGCTCTCCTTAATCTTCTTGGAGAAGTCGGTCTCGAACTTAAGATCACGATTGGTAATGATACCAACAAGCTTCTTGCCTTCCGTAATCGGAACACCGGAAATACGGTACTTCGCCATCAACTCGTCCGCATCATGAAGTGTATGCTCCGGGGATAAAGAAAACGGGTCTGTTATAACACCATTCTCGGAACGTTTTACCTTATCTACCTCTTCAGCCTGCGCCTCAATACTCATATTTTTATGAATTACACCGATACCGCCCTGTCTTGCCATTGCAATTGCCATGCGGTGCTCTGTTACGGTGTCCATACCTGCGCTCATTAACGGAATGTTTAACTTAATCTTCTTCGTAAGATACGTTGTCAAATCAACCTGATTCGGAATCACTTCCGAGTAAGCCGGTACCAATAACACGTCATCAAAGGTAATACCGTCACCGATTATCATGCCCATGTTTCTAATCCTCGCTTTCTTTAATAATAGTAGTAATAGTTCCCTCAAAAATAACTAGAGGTTGTATTCTTTGTATTTTACTGTGTTTTTTTTTACTTGTCAAGCTATAATTAAAAGAAATGAGAAGAAATCTGTCCAAAAAAGTGGTGTCGTATTTCAAATCCAAGGGAACAGCCTTTTTCTATACCTTTGGGACTATCTATGAACTTCCTGCCCGGAAAAACCTTTTCGAACTTTAAGCAGGATATTAGACTTTCTTATTGCTCCGCTCATTTTTCAGCAACGCTCAAACAGGATGTTTGAGCGAGCCCGCCATAAGGCATGGATGCCGCATCAGGGCGGTTGCGTCACTTCAACATCTGTTTCTCGGAGCAATTAGAAAGACTTATATTCGAATTACGAGAGAAAAGGCTTTTCCGGGCAGGAAGTTCGTTACCAAGTCCGAAGGTACAGAAAAGGCCATCACAGTTCCCTGCGACAGCCCTGTCATACCGATTAATACTCCGACACCTTGCGCGGAGCCTTCTGCTTAATATAAGAAATCATTTTTTCGTTCGGCTCGAAATATACCAACGTCTGGATATCTCCCGAAGATTCTACGATACAGTACACCTTGCGATCCTTCTCCAAAGAAGTAAAGTCTAACTTCTTTGCCGCCGGATTACTCTTATAGCTATCAAGAGCATGAGAATTCGCCGGAGCCATAATTAACACCTGTTCAAAATCCAGACGGTACATGTGCTTCCGCTTCTCGCCTGCCATAATCTTATCGAAATCCAGCTGCCCGTCACAAAATACATACTCATACACCACACTGAGCCGCGGTATCAGATAATATGCAAACACCAGACCGAGAGCACCCAGAAAACCGAGTATGGTCTGTCCCAGGAAAAAGCCTGCAGCCAGTAACAACGCTACGACAAGCACCGTTATCACCTTAATAAAGGTATCCATTGCCGTAACTTTCTTCTTTACACTTGCTTCCGTATACAAATCATTCATTGGAATCACCCTTCTCCTTTACAATACGCAGATACCCCGGCGGCATACTGCCTCCGAGGTCCTGCAATTTATCTTGCTTCGGTTTTCTGTCTTACATCATGCCCATGCCGCCGGCACCGCCTGCCGGCATAGCCGGAACATCTTCCTTAATGTTTGCCACTGCGGATTCGGTGGTAAGGAACGTGGATGCAACGCTGGTTGCATTCTGAAGAGCACTTCTGGTCACCTTTGCCGGATCCAGGATGCCTTCCTTTACCATGTCTACATACTCTTCGGTCAAAGCGTTGAAACCGATACCTGCCTGCTGCTCCTTTACCTTATTAACAATAACGGAGCCCTCAAGGCCTGCGTTGGTTGCGATACAACGAAGCGGAGCCTCTAATGCCGCAAGGATAATATTTGCACCGGTTCTCTCGTCGCCCTCTAAGGATGCCGCAAGCTTAGCAACCTCCTTGGAAGCGTGAATGTATGCAGAACCGCCGCCTGCGATGATACCCTCTTCCACCGCAGCCTTGGTAGCGGCAAGAGCATCCTCCATACGAAGCTTGTTTTCCTTCATCTCGGTCTCGGTAGCCGCACCTACGCGGATAACAGCTACACCGCCTGCAAGCTTTGCCAGTCTTTCCTGAAGCTTCTCACGATCAAATTCGGAAGTAGTCTCCTCAATCTGAGCCTTAATCTGAGCTACTCTTGCAGCGATTTCAGCCTTATCTCCCTCACCGTCAACGATGATAGTATTTTCCTTCTGAACCTTTACGGACTTCGCACGACCGAGCTGGTCCATGGTAGTATCCTTAAGGTCAAGACCCAGCTCG
>JAFTPY010000313.1 GCA_017463035.1 Lachnospiraceae bacterium | reverse complement strand
GAACAGAAGGAGGAAGAAGTGGGGGTAACGTTATTGAATTGTAATAAAGGACTGGAATATTGTGCAAACAGCCCGGAGGTGTATGTGGAAATCTTATCTATGTTCTGTGCGTTAAGAGAATCGTCAGAGAAGGAATTGGCGGACTATCTTGAATCAAAGGATTGGAAAAATTATACAATAAAAGTACATGCGTTAAAAACCAATGCAAGAAGCGTCGGAGCGGATTTTATGGGGGAACTGTGCTACGCGTTGGAGTTGGCCGGAAAGAAAATACAGGCCGGAGAGGACGTTAAGGAACAGGAGGCTCTTATTACGGAAAAAAACCCGGAGATGTTGGCGGTATTTGACAGAACTTTGGCAGCGGTAAAAGAATATATGGAAAAGCAGTAAGGGGGCTTAAGAGGAAAGATGAAAAGAATTTTGGCAGTAGACGATTCGGAAATGAATCTGAGGTTGGTAGAAAATATAATAAAGAAGGATTATCAGCCGGTGTTGGTTCAATCGGGAGCAGAAGCGATTTCATATCTGAAGGAAAATACGGTAGATTTGATTTTACTGGATTTGATTATGCCGGAAATGGACGGAATAGAAACTTATGACCAACTGAGAGGGTTGGAGAACGGGAGAGATGTACCGGTTATTTTCCTGACGGCCGACACGGAGAGCGAAAGTGAGATTGTTTGCTTGAAGAAAGGGGCGGCGGATTTCGTACGTAAGCCGTTTCTGCCGGAAGTTGTACAGAACAGAATCCGGCGTGTGCTGGAATTAGATGAGTTAACTCGTTGCCTGGAGCGGAAAGTTATGGAGAAAACAGCTCAAATCGAGAAAATGACGTTTGAAACCATTGCCACCATTTCAAGTATGATTGAGGCAAAGGATAGTTACACCAAAGGTCATTCTGTCCGGGTGGCAGAGTATAGTGCCGGAATAGCAGAATGTGCCGGTTGGAGTGAAAGCGCAATTCAAAATTTGCGTTATATCGCACTTCTCCATGATATCGGTAAAGTAGGTGTTCCGGACAATGTACTAAATAAGCCGGGAAAACTCACGGATGAGGAGTTTGGTGTAATCAAGTCTCATACGAACATCGGAGGAGATATTTTAAAGGAAATCAAATCAATTCCGGAGGTGGAAGCAGGTGCGAAATATCATCATGAACGGTACGAGGGAACAGGCTATCCTTGCGGATTGGCAGGAGATGAGATTCCGGCAGTAGCACGTATCATAGGAATTGCGGATGCTTTTGATGCCATGAACAGTAAACGTGTCTATCGTGACAGTTTAAGCCCGGAACGTATTCGTGAAGAATTGGTAAACGGAAGAGGGACACAGTTTGATCCTAATTTCCTGGATATTTTCCTTAAATTGTTTGATGAAGGAAAACTGACGGTAAAGGAAAATGTAATTGCGGAACCGAAAACGGTTTCGGAAGAAAGTAATTTTCTTATGAACCGCATCCTGAAAAACTTAGAAGAAAAGGCAAGACGCAAAGAGGCACCGGATTATTTGACCGGACTGATGAATCGACATGCCGGAGAGGCTAAGATTGTACAGGCAATGAGGGAAATGCCGGGATGTCTGGCTTTTGTGGATTTGGATAATTTAAAAACAACCAATGATACTATGGGCCATCTGGCTGGAGACTTTGCGTTAAAAACGGTAGCGGAGGTATTGAAGCAACATCAGGAAAACGGAATTGCGGTAAGACTCGGAGGCGATGAATTTCTGTATTATATGATCGGCGTGACGAAGGAAGCAGCGGAGCAGAGGGTAGCAGAGCTGCAGAAGGCATTTGATGAGAAGAAAAAGCAGGAAACAATGTTAGCCGTTTCTTCCATATCCATGGGATTATGTATGTGTACTCCGACGGATGTATACGGAGATGTCTTGCAGAAAGCGGATAAAGCGCTGTATCATGTGAAGCACAGCGGAAAGGGAAACTTCTCTTTCTATGAGAAGAAGGAAGGACAGAAAATACAGGATGCGACATTGGATTTAAGAAAGCTGCAGGGGAATTTAAGGGACCAGGGAGCTTATAGCGGATCCTTACGCGTAAGTTACCGGGATTTTGCAAGAATGTATGATTTTATCAGGCATCTGGGCGATAGATTCGAGTATGATATCCAGTTGTTGGTACTCAGTATGGATATAAAGAATTATGAAGAGATATATTTGGATGAAACGGAAACTGCCATGATGTATTTGGAGAAGGCAATACAGGATTCCTTACGTTCCGTTGATGTAAGCACAAGATTCGGCAGCAATCAGTTTTTGGTAGCTTTGTTGAATGCACAGGAAACGGATATCGAATGTATTATCCGCAGAATATTTGAAATGTTTTATGACGTATATGATAAGTCAAGTATTGAATTGACCTACGATTTTATCGGAGTGGAGGGGTAGACTTTTGCCTACCCCGAAATAGAAAAGTATGCTTATTCCTGGGCTTTTAGCATCTGTGTGTAGATACCGCCCAGGGAAAGAAGTTCTTCGTGGGTACCTTGTTCTTTAATCTCGCCTTCGTGAATCACCAGGATTAAATCGGCATTCTTGATGGTAGACAAGCGGTGGGCAATGGCAACGATGGTGCGTTTGCCGGCCATGTTGTTAATTGCTGCCTGGATTTGACGCTCGGTCTGGACATCCACGGAGGCAGTGGCTTCGTCTAAGATGATAATCGGAGACTGGCGGAGGATGGCGCGGGCAATGGCAACACGCTGCTTCTGTCCGCCGGAGAGACGTAAGCCCCGCTCGCCGACCTGGGTTTCGTATTCGTCCGGCATATGTAAGATGTCTTCGTGAATGTTTGCGGCCTTTGCGGCAGCGATAATTTCCTCCCGGGTGGCATCCGGTTTTGCGTAGCCGATGTTATCGGCAATGGAGCCGTGGAACAGGAAGGTATCCTGCAGTACCGGAGAAATGTTTTTACGAAGACTTTCCAGCGTCACATTTCGTACATCCTGGCCGTCTACCAGCACCGCACCCTCTACCGGGTCGTAGAAGCGGGAGATAAGCTGGGTAATGGTGGTTTTTCCTACACCGGTCGGTCCCACGAGAGCCACCATCTGCCCCGGCTTACAGGTAAAGGAAATGTTCTTTAATACCGGTACCTTGTTGCTGTAGTGGAAGGAAACGTTCCGGAAGGTAATCTCGCCGGAGACGTTTTCTAAGTTTTTTGCGTCTTCCTTGTTTTCGATGGCGGACGGGGTATCCAATATCAAGGTCACACGTTCCGCACCGGCCAGGGACTGCTGGAGGTTTTCCAACCATGATGCAAGGCTCGAAATCGGCGCATAGAACAGGCTTAAGTATAAAACGAAGGCGACGATATCCTCTACGGATAATTGTTCCAAATAAGCCAGATAGCCGCCCACAGCTACAACGAGTACCGTACCGATGGAGGAAACGAACTCTACGCTGGGATGGAAGATGGCACTGGCCCGTAAGGCACGGAGCATAGCACGGACCTGGGTAAAGTTGCTTTCACTGACAAGGGCAGCCTCTTCCTCTTCCTGCCCGAAGGACTGGATTTCGTGAAGACCGGATAAGTTATCCTGCAGTTTTGCATTTAATTCACCCATACTTTTCTGGGATGCCTTGAAAAACGGGCGTACTTTTTTTGCAAAAATCACACCGGAAATCAGAATCAGAGGAATCGGGAAACAGGTAATGAGCGCCAACTTCCAGTTTATAATCAGAAGAATGGTAAGGACGCCTCCGAAGGTCACTAGATTTGTAATCATATCAGGAATCATGTGGGCGTACAAAAGCTCGAAGTCTCTCGTGTCGTTGACCACGCGACTCATCAAGTCCCCGGTTTGCTTGTCGTGGAAAAATCCCAAATCAAGACTTTGGAGCTTTTTATACAGGCGGTCACGCAAATCGCCCACCAGGTACCAGGCAGCTTTATGGGCCAGGTAGTTATTCATAAAACGGAATACAATACGGAGTAAATAGAGAACCAAAAGACCCGCTGCAAGAAAAACAATTTGTTTTAGGGCGGTATCATCCACGCCTTCGCCGACGATACCGGTCATTTTGGACAGAAGTTTCGGGGCGGTTAAATTTACACCGGTCAAAAGTAAGGTGGACAATATTGCCAAAATATAGAGGACTTTATAGCGGGCAGCCTCTTTTGTCAGCTTCCATAACATTTTCATAAGAACTCCTTTCGGATAAGCCTGTTTTAACGCTCTATAAGATTTGTCGGAGTTCATTTTATCATACTGAAAAAGGAAAAACAAGGCTGTGGTGAGAAATGATTATTTCTTATAACGGAATGTGAAAAAAATGATGTTGACTTGTCATGAGACACTGAGTTTGATATAATAAAACAGAACGGGATTTTGAAGTACGGAGGTGGTAGATGTAAATGAAGAACAAGAGATACTATAGTGAAAAATTGATACATTCTGTGTTGGGTGCAATGCTTTTGGTTGTATTATTATATATGGTGATTGGAGAATGGCTCGGACCGAAGGATGTTCCTTACAGGCAGGGGGAGTGTCGGGATTTACAGGTGTTATGGGAGAGAGTATATCCGGACGGTACGAGAGAAGCGGTAACACTTCCCGGAATTTGGAATGCCGAACGAAAGGAAACCGTTCGGGCAGAAGCGGTGTTACCGGACAATCAGACCGATCTGTGGGGATGTATTCGTGCGTCTCAACAGGATGTGCGTATTTATGTGGACGGGCAATTGAGAGAGCAATATTCCACCAAAGATACAAGATTATTTGGAAAAACAAGTGCCAGTATCTACGTGTTTTTCCCTTTGTTTGAATCGGATGCGGGGAGCGTTTTAGCCATAGAAACAGAAAGCGATTCTTATTATTCCGGTCGGATGAATCAGGTTATCGTGGGAGAAAGGTCGGATATTGTACGTCTTTTTGTGAAAGATAATAATCTGATTTTTGCGGTGTCCTTCACGGCTATTATTTTCAGTATCATTACCCTTGTAGCCAGTTTGATTATTTGCACGGCACAAAAAAAGGAGACGGAACTGTTTTATTTAAGTCTCGGAACGCTTCTTACATCTTTGATTATGGTGACGGAGTCACTGTTGCGACAGTTCCTTTTTCCGAGTATAACAGTAGCGTCCAATGTGGGGTTCTTTTTGACGATGCTGGCGCCGTATCCGTTTGTGATTTATGCCGACAGGTTGCAAAAAAGGCGTTATCATAAGTTTTACACGCCGATATTATATGGGGTCATTGTCAACGTTGTAGGGTCCACCGTGTTACATATCTTTGGGATTGTTGATTTTTTGGATACCATGATTTTTGACTATATTGTTATCGGTTCGGCCCTTGTTGTGGGAGCTGTGACGATTGTTGTGGATCTTGTACACAAAAGAATTAAAGATTATAAGGAAGTAGCGATAGGATTGATAGGGATTATTGTTGCTTCTGTGTGGGAAATCTACCAGGTATATTATCCGGGAGTACGGGGCGGCGGTTTTGCATTTTGTGCGGGGCTTTGCTTTTTGTTGGGAATGGCAGCGTTAAAAACAGGACGGGATATGCAGAAACTGGAGAAGGAAAAGCAGCGTGCGATTGTGGCAGGCGAAGCTAAAGCACAGTTTCTTGCGCAGATGTCCCATGAGATACGTACCCCGATTAATACGATTATCGGAATGAACGAAATGATTCTACGGGAAAACGGAGATGACACCATCCGGGATTATGCGGTGAATATTCGCAATTCCAGTCGTTTGTTGATAGGGCTGATTAACGATGTATTGGATTTTTCAAAAATTGAGGCCGGTAAGCTGGATATTGTGGAAGCAAGATATTCTTTGAGAAGCTTGCTGGACGATATTGTAGGAGAGATACGTTCCAGAGCTGAAAAGAAAAATCTGAGGATGGAGAACTCTATTGATTCTACTTTGCCCGCTTATGTATGGGGAGATGAATTGCGTGTACGCCAGATATTAAACAATCTTTTATCCAATGCGGTGAAATATACCAAAGAAGGACGGATTACGTTTTCCGTATGGGGAGAAAGCGAGGAGGAACATTTTTGTTTGTGTGCCTCCGTTAAGGATACCGGAATCGGAATTCGCAATGAGGATGCAGAGCGGCTGTTTGATAGTTTTCAGAGGTTTGAAGAACAGAAGAACCGTCACATCGAAGGAACAGGACTGGGACTTGCGATTACGAAGCAATTGCTGGATGTAATGGGCGGTAGTATATCTGTCGAAAGTGAGTATGGGAAAGGTTCCTGCTTTACTGTCCGGATTCCGCAGCAAATCGTGGAAGAGATAGGTGAAGGGAAAGAACCGGTTGTTTCGGATTTGGAGAATAAGAATCTGACGGGAAAGAAGCAGCTGTCGGCACCGGAGGCACTGGTATTGGCTGTGGATGACAACGAAATGAATCTTGCGGTGGTAAAAGCGTTATTACGAAGAACTGAGATGAATGTAGAGACGGCATCCGGGGGAATGGAATGTCTGGAACTTTGTAAACAAAAGAAATACGATTTGCTCCTGATGGATCATATGATGCCGGATTTGGACGGAATAGAGACCTTACATATCCTGAGGAAAGAAGATACACCGAACCGGGAAACAAAGGTACTGGTGTTGACGGCAAATGCAATTGCCGGAATGGAGGAGCAATATAGGAAGGAAGGTTTTGCGGACTATCTGACCAAGCCTCTTGTGGTGGATGAGTTGGAAGCTGTATTAGGAAAGCATTTACCGAAGGAAAAGGTGCGGTGGTTGGATACCGAGTAGTTTTGTACCGAATAAATAAGAAAGGGAACCTAAAAACGGGTTCCCTTTTTTTGTTTTTTATGGTATAATCCAAATGTTTTTGTTTCGGGGAAACAGGTGAAACTCCTGTACGAGCCCGTCGCCGTGAGGCATGCAGTATACTTTTTTCTACCGGAGGTGCCACAACTTCCGGGACAAGCCATTGGAGATTCCGAGAAGGTGAGAAAAGAAATGCCGAGTCGAAATACCCGGACAGGAACGCTCTTCCGCAAGCAGTACGTCGCGAGTGCCGGCGAATCGGAAGAAATACAAATTAAAGGAGAAAAACTATGCAAAGAAAAACGAGAAACACGATGTTATCACGTATCCTTTGTATGATGCTGATTGTGGCTATGGCATTGTTTACGGTAGGATGCAAGAAGACGGAGCAGGAGACTCCGAAGAACGGACAGGAAACCAAGGTAACTGCACCGGCGGAGAACCATCAGGATGAGACAGCCGGAGAAGCTGCAGAAGGCGGAGATGATGGCGCAAGCAATGTGACCGAGCTTGGCGAGGGAAAAGTGTCCTTTGACTTTTCTGTAGTGGACAAGAACGGCAATGAGACAAAGTTTGTGATTCATACCAATAAGACCACGGTAGGAGATGCATTATTAGAGCATGCGCTAATCGAAGGCGAAGAAGGCGATTACGGCCTTTATGTAAAAAAGGTAAACGGTATTCTTGCCGATTACGATGTGGACCAGACCTACTGGGGATTTTTTGTAAACGGTGAGTACGCCATGAGTGGCGTAGATACCACCAACATCGAAGAAGGAGCAAGCTATTCCTTCAAGGTATCGAAGTAATGAAGCTGACAATTCGGGAAATGGCAATATTTTCCATGCTGGGAGCATTGATGTATGTGTCTAAAGTGATTATGGAATTTGCGCCGAATATACATTTACTGGGTGTGTTCACCATAGCTTTTACGGTGGTGTACCGGGCAAAAGCCTTATATCCGATTTACATTTATGTATTGTTAAACGGATTGTTTGGCGGGTTCGGAATCTGGTGGATTCCGTACTTATATATTTGGGCAGTGCTTTGGGGCATCACCATGCTTTTGCCGAGGAAAATGCCGAAGCCGGTGGCGGTGGTGGTGTATTCGGTAGTAAATGCACTGCACGGATACGGTTTCGGAATCTTGTACGCACCGGCGCAGGCGTTGTTGTTCGGACTGAGTTTTAAAGGGATGCTGGCCTGGATTGCGGCGGGACTTCCCTTTGATGCGATACACGGGACCAGTAATTTTATTTGTGGTTTTCTGATTGTACCGATTGTTTTGGTTTTGCAGAAACTGGAACAAATCACAAAGACTACATGATGATTGAGAAGAAGCTGTTCTTACCGGAACGGCTTCTTTTTTTCTTCGGAAAAATCAGAGAAAGATAAAAAAACGCAAAAATAATTAATTTTTTACGAGAATGACTTCACAAATGACTGATAAAGTAGTATGATAACAATATGTAGTAATATGCTTTTTTTAGCAGAATATTATAAACGGAGGGGTATTATGAAACAAAAGAAAAGAAGAATCAGTATCCGATTGAAAATTCTTTTGCCGGTAGTTCTTCTGGTTACAGTACTTTGTGTGGTTCTCGGTATCAGTTCCTATCGGAAAATGAATGACGGTATGGTGGCTATGGGTGTGGATCAGGCGGAAATGGTATCCGAGATAGCGTTAGGAGCGATTGACGGGGACGTGCTTAAGACCTTGGGACCGGGGTGTGAGGATAGTGCGGAGTATCAGACAATGCGGGATGCAATGTGCGAAATCCAACAGTCTTACGGTATAGCGTTTTTGTATACCCTTCATACAGACGGAGAGATTGTTTATTACGGTATCGACACCGATGCCTCGGAGGAGTGCGCCGATTATGGGGAGGAGTTTGAAGTATCCTACGAAGAGCTGGCGGATTGTTTTGCCGGTGAAGAATATGTACAGGATTATATCGACGAGACCGTAGACGGACATCTGATTTCCGTATACAAGCCGATTTATGATAGTACCGGAGCAATTGTGGGGGTATTGGGATGTGACTATGATGCAGAGCATGTTTCAGAGCGTCTCGCAAGTTCCACCAAGCAGATTGTATTGATCGCGGTAGCAGCACTGGTAATCGGAGTTTTGGTACTTTGTCTTGTTATTAATGCGATGATGAAGGGCTTAAAGCAGGTAGAGGAGAAAGTATACGAGCTGGTCAGCAGCGAAGGTGATTTGACCAAAAAGCTGGAGATTAAGAGTCGGGATGAGTTGCAGAACATTGCGGAGAATATCAATGATTTGCTGGCATATATCCGGGGAATTATGATTACGATTTCCGATAACTCCATGAAGCTGGACGGTTCCTCCGGAACGATTGTACGTAAGCTTTCCCAGGCTGAGATCAGTATTACCGACGTGTCCGCGTTTATGGAAGAGATGAGTGCTTCCATGGAGCAGACGAATTATTCTTTAAATCAGATTACGGATGCTATCGGACAGGTATATACGTCTTTGGAGGCGATTTTCGGACAGGCGGACGAAGGAAGCAAGTCCTCGGAAGAGATTCGCGTTAATGCAGAGGGTATCTATCGGAATGCGGCTGAAGAACGTGCAAGTGCCAAGAGTAAAGCAGATGAGATGGCTCTTGAGGTAAATGAGCGGATTAAGAAATCTAAGGCTGTAGAAGAAATCAGTGTGTTGACAGCGAACATATTAAACATTTCTTCCCAGACCAATCTCCTTGCATTAAACGCAAGTATCGAGGCAGCCAGAGCGGGAGAGGCCGGACGCGGTTTTGCGGTGGTTGCGGATGAAATCAGTAAGCTGGCAACCGATTCCGCAGAGGCGGCTACCTCCATTCAGAAGGTAAGTGCGGAAGTGATTCAGGCGGTTAACGATCTTGCAAAGGAAGCCGCAGAGATGCTGACGTTTATGGAAGAGACCGCCATGAAGGGTTACGAAAAGCTTCTTGAAATCAGTGAAAGCTATCAGGGAGATGTAGGAAGTCTGAATCGCCTGATGCAGAATTTTGCAGCAGAAAGTGCCAGCTTAAAGGAAAATATGGATGGTATAGTTGCTTCCGTTGAGGCGGTTCGTACCGCTGTCGGTGAGTGTACCTCCGGTGTGGCGGATGTTTCGGAGCGCTCGGTAGAGTTGACTATGAATGTTGGCGAAATCGAAAACGAAGCTAATGTAAATAAGGAGATTGCATTGAATCTGAATCAGGAAGTAAATAAGTTTAAGTTGGAATAACAGGTATATAGAGAAGCATAGCGCTTGTAGGCTAAGACGGTGTCGCATCTGTGATGGGGATTGCAGATGCGACATTTTTGTTATACATAAAAATATTGTAAACAAAAAAACATAGTGTTGCAATTTTACAGAAATTTTGGTATAATAAATAAAAGTTTTCTAGTAAAAGGTGTGGAGTTTCTTTTTGTGTACAGTAAAATCAGGCAAAGGAGAAACGAGTATGGAAAAGAAAAGGCGCGAACGAAAAAACAAAGGAAAAAGGAAGGTGGCTCGTGTGATATTAGGGATTATCGGAGGCTTACTGGCAATTCTTATTCTGGTGATTG
>JAFTPY010000312.1 GCA_017463035.1 Lachnospiraceae bacterium | reverse complement strand
TCAAAGTAGAGTGTCAACTCATTACACTCTTCCATTCCCGGTTGTATCAGCTCTTGCAGTTCACACGGACAACAATGTGAAATAATATAATCAAATTCATTTCCTCCCATCCACTCCTCTATCGAGTATTGCTTCAGACGGTCGAAGTTTTCATGATTTCCGTCTACGAACAACACGGTAAACGGCAGTACCTCCAACCAGTCAAGCCACCATTTTTCTCTGTCGCTCTCCCTGTTTTCCACCGCGACGCAATCCCCCTGTACTTCGATTTTCCCTTCCCATACCAGGCCGAAGTCTCCGCAAATAATCATATAGTCTTCTTTGTCAAGTTCCTTCTGACGCGGAAATCTCTCCCCGGAAAAGCGGTTCGGTTCTCCGTGAATATCTCCTGTTACAAAAATTTTTCCTGCCATAAGCTCACTCCTTTTTATTCCGGTCATTACTTCTCTTTCAAATCCATTCCTTTTGACCTTCGACATCACCCGTGCAATATCAGAACCTCCACCGGCAGTTCTCCCGTCTCATCCTCTCTGAAACAATACTCGAATATCGTCTCCGGCGGATTTTCTGTGCTCTGCCCATGCACGGCAAGAACAGCGTCATTGATGGATGCAAAGCTGCAATCCCCCGTAATCATAATCAGAATTTCCGTCAGTTCCTTTTCCTCGGTCCCCCGTTTTGCCATAGCCAGTGCCGCAAGCGCTGCCTGTTCCAGTTCTTCTTCGTCGCAACACTCTGCCATGCCTACAAAAACCTTTGGCTTATTTCCGAACATTGCCTCCACATCATCTGCATCAATACTTACAATGGCAGGTTCATTAATCAGCCGCTCCAACTCCCCTTGTAATCGTTCTTCCGTAATCTCCTGCGGAAATACAAACAAATACTCCCTATCTCCCACACAAAGAGTCTTCTCCTCAAAAACCTCCAATGCCTGCGTCTGTCTCTCCATCCTTCTCTCTCCTTTTCATAATAAAAGCTTTCCTGACTTCTCCTTCAGCTTATCATCTATCCCTATGCAATTTTGCATAACACATAATCTACTTCTTTATTTTAACATTTCCCCCCATTTTCCGCTTCCGTCATTGTCGGATTTTTCATAGCAAAAGCGGTCTCTCTGCATTCTGCAAAGAAACCGCTTTTCTTTTTTCTATCATTCTTATTCTGTCACTATCCTATAACAACTCCGCCAACTGCTCCACCGCTTCCTTCGTGGTTGCCAGCTGGTAGCAAACCGTACCACGGAACTGGTCTCGTCCAGTGCTTCCCAGAAACTTATCTTTACCTGCTGCTGAAGCCTGCGCATCTTCTCGTTTTCCAGCACTACAAAAATCTGATTGGTCGGTGTCTCCAGGTACATTTTGTATCCCTTTTCCTTCAAAATCCCACGTAACAGCTCCGCAAGCGCAATGGCGTTTTTACTGATTTCCGTGTACAGATTATCCGTAAACAGTGTATCGAACTGTATTCCCAGCAAACGGCCCTTTGCCAAAAGAGCGCCGTGCTGTTTTACCAAAGTCAGAAACTGCTTCGGCATATTATTTTTCGTAAATACTACAGCCTCGCCACATAAGGCTCCTACCTTCGTTCCGCCGATATAAAACACATCACAAAGCCGGGCAATATCCGGCAGCGTCACATCCGTTCCCCGGCTGACCAAACCGTAGCCCAGGCGCGCCCCGTCCAAATAAAGCGGAAGATCATATTCCTTACAAACCTCCGAAAGCGCAGTCAACTCCTCCTTGGTGTACAAGGTACCGTACTCCGTCGGATGGGAAATATATACCATTCCCGGAAATACCATGTGGTCTCTGCTGTCGTCTCCGTAAAACTTTGCCATATAGTCCTTCACGGTCTTTGCGGCAAGCTTTCCGTCCTTTTGGGGCAGTGCAAGTACCTTGTGACCGGTAAATTCAATCGCACCCGCCTCATGAAGACTTACATGTCCCGTATCCGCAGCAATCACGCCTTCATAAGACTTCAACATGGAATCAATCACCGTCTGGTTGGTCTGGGTTCCGCCTACCAGAAAGCGAATTTGTGCCTGAGGGCATTCGCACGCTGCCTTAATCTTCTCTATGGCAGAGGCGCAATACGGATCCTCCCCGTAGCCGGAGGCCTGTTCTAAATTGGTATCCAATAATCTCTGTAAAATCCGCGGATGAGCTCCCTCGGAATAATCGTTTTCAAATGCTAACATGATATTTTCTCCGTTTCTGTCGTATTTCCTCCATCATAGCACGCTTCGTGACGCTTTTCAAGCCCCGACAGACCGCCTTTTCCTACCTTTTCTCCTTCTTTGACCATCCCGTAGCCTTTCGTCTTCCTTTATCCGCATTTAAACAAACAACATTTCTCCATGCGGCCACAACATAGTTCCATTGTCATTTTCACGGAACTGTGCTTAACTTGATTTATCAAATATGACGACGCTTTAATTAAACAAACAACATTTACAATAGGAGGTATTTTTATGGCTAACATTCCGACCACTACTCTCGGATGTCTTCCGGCACTGGGCTGGAATTCCTGGAACACCTTTACCTGGGATATTAACGAATCCTTAATCAAGGACGTAGCGGATTTGTTCGTTTCCGAAGGATATAAGGATGCGGGATATGAATATATCGTAATTGACGACTGCTGGAGCTTAAAGGAGCGCGACGAGAACGGCCGTCTGGTTCCGGACCCGAACAAGTTCCCGAACGGCATGAAGGCCGTTGCTGACTACATTCATGAAAAGGGCTTAAAGTTCGGTATGTACTCTTGTGCCGGTACCCATACCTGTGCAGGACATCCG
>JAFTPY010000311.1 GCA_017463035.1 Lachnospiraceae bacterium | reverse complement strand
GAGCCGCAATCCAGTCCCGGGAAGTGTTCGCACAGTTCTTCCACACGAGCCATACGGGCTATGCTGTCCTTCATGTCGGTTCCCAGCTTAAATACCGGCTCGTAGGTCACTTCCTCGGTCCAGTAAGCATCTTCCTCCGCTACCACGCCTTCCACGTGGCTCTTTGCCACAGTCATGTATTTGCGGAGCCGTTTTAACTTCACCATAGCAAGGTACGGGTTCTCTACCGTAAGGACTCCGCCCACGCAACCTCCGTTACAGGAGTTAAGCTCGATAAATTCCAGGTCGTCCAGCTTCTCGTCCTCTAAGTCCTCCAGTACACGGATGACGTTTTCGATACCGTCCGCCGCCAGATAGTTCTCCACCAGAAGGCCGCTGGCTTCCCCGCCGCTGGTGCCCCAGCTGATGCCGATTTTACCGGAAATACGCAACTCCTCCGGATCGTCCGCCACCGCCTTCATCTCCGGAAGGAGCCTCGTGTATATATCCTTAATGGCACAAACCGCATCGATATTGCTCTTTTCCGTACCCAGCGGCGACTTCACGGCAGTCACCTTGGACGGACACGGAGACAGGAAAATAATGCCTATTTTCTCCGGCGGAAGCCCTGTTTTCTTTACCGCACGCTCCCTTGCCAGCTCCGCTGCCAGTTCCACCGGTGGCTTAATCGGAAGCAAATGCTCGATCAGATTCGGGAAGCGGACACGAATCAATCGCGTCACAGACGGACACGCCGTACTGATAATCGGATGCTTTTCCGGATGGTTATGTACATATTCCCTGGAAAGCTCCGACACCAGCTCCGCTGCCCCGCTGACCTCATATACATCATCAAATCCTACCCTCTTTAAGGCAGTCAGTACGATATTAACATCATCTAAGTTATTGAATTGTCCGTATAATGCCGGTGCCGGCAATGCTACCGTGTACTCATAATCATTTAATACCTCCAGCTTGTCATAGGACGGAAGCTTGGCATGGTGCGGACAAATACGAATACATTCGGCACAGTCGATACAGAACTCATTGGTAATCTCCGCTTTGCCGTTTCGCACACGGATTGCCTGGGTCGGACAACGCTTGATACAGTTAATGCAGCCTTTGCATAAATCCGCATCCAGTTTTACCGATGTAACAAATTTCTCATTCATGCAAACCCTCTTTTCCTGTGCAGCTCCGACCTATCAGGTCTGGAACACCTTCATCGTCACCTTTGTACCGACCCCGATGGTGGTCTCTATGTTCATCTCATCGGAATACTGCTTCATGTTCGGAAGTCCCATACCGGCTCCGAAGCCCAAGGCTCTCACTCTGTCCGGTGCGGTGGAATATCCTGCCTGCATCGCCTTTTCCACATCCGCAATACCCGGACCGGAATCCTGCAATACCATCAAAATCTCTTCCGGCGTAATCTCTACATCAATAGTGCCGCCGTTGGCATGAATTACCATGTTAATCTCACCCTCGTACATGGCAATGGCCACCTTACGAACCACCTCCGGGGCACTTCCCATTTGCTTCAGTTTCCGCTTTACGTCACCGGAGGCTTCCCCTGCTCTCGTAAAATCTTCCGTGGAAACGGTATAATGTAATTTAATCGTATCGCTCATAATCCGTTCCTCCCCGTAATCCTTTTTCATAAAGTATTCCGCAGGCGGAAAACATACGATGTCCCGTAGCGAGAAGCGGAATCTCCCTCTCGTTGGCAAGACGAATCATCTCCTCATCCGGCTTTTTGTTACGGACAAAAACGATACAAACGATATCCATCATCTCCGCGGTACGAATGACCTGCGGATTACAAAGACCGGTAAGTAACACTGCCTGATCCTTTACAAACGCCAGCACGTCACTCATCATATCGGAGCCGCACGCCGTATGTACCTCCTTGTTAAGCCATTCCTCCCCGCTCAGTACTCTCGCTCCCAGAATCTCTTTGATTTCCAAGATTGTCATACCTTCACCTTCCTTTCCTATAAATCCATCCGTTATGTAATAAATACAGTATACCACAGTTCACAAAAAAAGTCTCGGTTTTTTTACAGTTTATTACCGGAATGTTTTAAACAACTTCAGGCATACTTCTTTCGCATTTGCACAATTGACATTGATACGCAAAAGATAGTATACTTTTATTCTGCCGTTTCTTGTCTCCTTCTTACCGCATTTCGCTCTTTTCTTCGAAAAATCATTGTCTCTATCCGGCTATGCTCTATTTTTCCTCATTTTTTACACATTTTCTTATAGCTTTTTTCGTTTAGATGTGTTATAATGTTAACAAATGTACGACGCACGCAAAGACGCGTTTCTTTTTTTCGGCTCTTTGCGCGTTTTTTGTCGTGCGCCCATGACATCGTTATTTTTTTAACAAGAAAGGAATGCATGTCATGTGTTTGGTTTTCCGAACATCGGGAAACCGCAAAGATATTAAAGGAGGTTAAAGAAATGGCTGCAAAATCAACAGTTCCGTTCCAGGGAACAAAGGAACAGGAAGCACAGCTCCGCTCTGTCATCGCTGAGTTAAAGGATGAGAGAGGCGCCCTGATGCCGATCTTACAGAAGGCTCAGGACATTTACGGTTACCTTCCGATTGAGGTACAGACTATGATCGCTGACGAGTGCGGCATCCCGTTGGAGAAGGTTTACGGCGTTGCTACGTTCTACTCCCAGTTCTCTCTGTATCCGAAGGGAAAGTACAAGATTTCCGTATGTCTCGGTACCGCTTGTTACGTAAAGGGTTCCGGTGACATCTACAACAAGCTTCAGGAATTACTCGGTATCGAGGGTGGTCAGTGTACCCCGGACGGCAAGTTCTCCTTGGACGCATGTCGTTGTATCGGTGCCTGCGGTCTTGCTCCGGTATTGACCATTAACGATGACGTTTACGGTCGTCTTACCGCAGCTGAGATGGCTGACATTCTTGCGAAGTACGAATAATTGTTGCGTTTCGTTTTTCGAAAGGAGTACCTAAGGTTATGATGCCCGAGATTTCCTTAAATATATTGGATGTTGCGGAAAATTCCACCCGTGCAAAGGCTTCCCTGGTCACCATCATTGTAGATGTCCAAACGGAAGCGGATACCCTTACCGTTATCATCGACGACGACGGTTGCGGTATGACAGCCGAACAGGTTGCAGCCGTAACGGATCCCTTTTATACTACCCGTTCCACACGAAAGGTAGGTCTGGGAGTCCCGTTCTTTAAGCAGGCTGCGGAAAGCACCGGCGGTTCCTTTTCCATCGAGTCCACAGTAGACGTCGGTACCCGTGTGACTGCAGTATTTACACTGTCCCACATCGACCGTATGCCTCTCGGAGATATGAACAGCACCATCCACACCTTAGTTACCATGCATGAGGAATGTGATTTCTTATATACATTCCGCTTCAATGAAAAAGAATTTTCGTTAGACACCAGAGAATTTCGCGAAGTTCTCGGTGATATCTCCTTTACGGAGCCTGAGGTGTCTCTTTACATAAAGGACTACCTAAGAGAAAATTTTAACGAAACCAATGACGACACCTTTGAACTTTAGATTCGCATCCGCGAATCCCTTGTAACACAAACTTGATATGCCGAAAAACGGCAGATTGGAGGAAAGTATGAAGTCTCTTGCAGAGTTAAAGGCAATTCGGGAAAAGATGCAGGGCCAGGTTGGTCTTCGCTCTGAGTCCGAAGCACAGACAAGAGTTGTTGTCGGTATGGCTACCTGCGGTATCGCAAGCGGCGCAAGACCGGTACTGAATGCTCTTGCAGATGCGGTAATGAACAAGAAGCTTGAGGACGTGGCTGTTGTACAGACCGGTTGCATCGGTCTTTGCCAGTTCGAGCCGATCGTAGAAGTTATCGCTCCGGGTAAGGAAAAGGTTACCTATGTTCATATGACCCCGGAAAAGGCAGAAGAAATCGTAGAACAGCACCTGATTCGTGGACAGGTAGTTACCCAGTACACCCTCGGTGCAGCAAATAAATAAGGAGGAAGAATTATTATGTATCGTTCACATGTATTAGTATGCGGCGGAACCGGTTGTACTTCCTCCGGCAGCCTTCAGATTTTCGATCTTTTAAAAGAGGAAATCGCTAAGAACGGCCTTGCTGAAGAAGTTTCCGTAGTACAGACCGGTTGTCACGGTCTTTGTGCTCTCGGCCCGATCGTTATCGTATATCCGGAAGCAACCTTCTATTCCATGGTTAAGCCGGAGTACATCCCGGAAATCGTTTCCGAGCACCTGTTAAAGGGTCGTGTAGTTAAGAAGTATGTTTACGAAGATACCGTTCAGGAAAATGAGGAGGCTTTAAAGCCGCTTCATGAGACCGACTTCTACAAGAAGCAGCATCGTATCGCTCTTCGTAACTGTGGTGTTATCAATCCGGAGAATATCGAGGAGTACATCGGTACCCGCGGTTATGAGGCACTTGGTAAGGTTCTTACCGAGATGACCCCGGATGATGTTATTAAGTGCATCTTAGATTCCGGCCTTCGCGGACGAGGCGGCGGCGGATTCCCGACCGGTAGAAAGTGGCAGTTGGCTAAGGACCTTGTAAAGGGCGGCCAGAAGTATGTTGCTTGTAACGCCGACGAGGGTGACCCGGGTGCATTCATGGATCGTTCCGTACTTGAGGGCGACCCGCACGCATTAATCGAAGCTATGGCTATCGCAGGTTACGCAATCGGTGCTAACCAGGGTTACATTTACGTTCGTGCAGAGTACCCGATCGCTGTAGATCGTTTGAACATTGCAATCGGCCAGGCTAGAGAATATGGCTTACTCGGTAAGGACATCTTCGGAACCGGCTTTGATTTCGACTTAGAGCTCCGTCTCGGTGCAGGTGCATTAGTATGTGGTGAGGAAACCGCTCTTATGACCTCCATCGAGGGTAACCGTGGTGAGCCGAAGCCGAGACCGCCGTTCCCGGCAGAAAAGGGTCTCTTCGATAAGCCTACTGTATTAAACAATGTAGAAACCTACGCAAATATTCCGCAGATTATCTTAAACGGTGCCGATTGGTTCGCTTCCATGGGTACCGAGAAGAGTAAGGGTACCAAGGTATTCGCACTCGGCGGTAAGATTAAGAACACCGGTCTTGTAGAAATCCCGATGGGTACCACCCTTCGTACGGTTGTTGAAGATATCGGTGGCGGTATCCCGAACGGCAAGAAGTTCAAGGCAGCTCAGACCGGTGGTCCGTCCGGCGGATGTATCCCGGCTGAACACTTCGATGTTCCGATTGACTACGATAACCTCATCGCTCTCGGTTCCATGATGGGATCCGGCGGACTTATCGTTATGGACGAAGACAACTGTATGGTTGATATCGCGAAGTTCTTCCTTGAGTTCACCGTTGATGAGTCCTGTGGTAAGTGTACTCCGTGCCGTATCGGTACCAAGCGTCTCTATGAGATGTTAGACAAGATTACCAAGGGTCAGGCTACTCTTGAGGATCTCGATAAGTTAGAAGAGCTCTGCTACTACATTAAGGATAACTCCTTATGTGGTCTCGGCCAGACCGCTCCGAACCCGGTACTTTCCACCTTACGTTACTTCAAGGACGAGTACATCGCTCACGTTGTTGAGAAGAGATGTCCGGCCGGCGTATGTAAGGATCTCTTATCCTTCGTTATCGATCCGGATAAGTGTAAGGGTTGTACCCTTTGTGCTAGACAGTGTCCGGCTGGTGCTATCACCGGTACTGTTAAGGAGCCGCACGTTATCGATACCAACAAGTGCGTAAAGTGTGGTGCTTGTATCGAGAAGTGTAAGTTTGGCGCTATATCTAAGAAGTAAGTTACGATTCGCAGTTGCCTGAAAAGCAGGCTACTGCGCAAGTATACTTGCACGCAGGAGCATTGCTTTTTAGGCAATCCTGCGGAGCAGGAACCACCCCAAGATGAATAAAATGGAGAACTGCGAAGCAGTGACAGGCAGCGAAGCTGACTGATTTTATGAATCGCCGGGGCTGAGAATCGTAACGCATTTGCATTTCAAAACGAATTGGAGGTAAAACATGGAAACCGTTACTTTAAAGATTAATGGTATGACTGTTACCGCACCAAAGGGCGCTACTATCTTAGAGGCAGCAAGAATCGCTCACATCGAGATTCCGACGCTTTGCTACTTAAAGGATATTAACGCAATCGGCGCTTGCCGTATTTGTGTGGTAGAGGTAAAAGGCGCAAGAAGCCTTGTAGCTTCCTGTGTATACCCGGTAAACGAGGGTATGGAAGTATTCACAAATACTCCTAAGGTATTAGAGTCCAGAAGAAAGACTTTGGAGCTCATTCTTTCCAACCATGACAGAAAGTGTCTCTCCTGCGTACGCAGCGGCAACTGTGAATTACAGAAGCTCTGTAAGGACTTAAAGGTAGAGTGTGAGAACGTTTACGAAGGCGAAGTAAACACCTACGATTTAGACACCAGCGCTGTTCATATGGTTCGTGATAATAACAAGTGTATCCTTTGCCGCAGATGTTCCGCTGTCTGTGAAAAGGTACAGGGTGTTGGCGTAATCGGCGCTAATGAGCGTGGTTTCAAGACCAACATTGCATCTGCATTTGACATGGGCCTCGGCGATACCGCTTGTGTATCCTGTGGTCAGTGTATCGCTGTATGTCCGACCGGTGCTCTTTACGAGAAGGATTCCACCGATGAAGTTCTCGCTGCAATCGCAGACCCGAACAAGAAGGTATTCGTTCAGGTTGCTCCGGCTGTACGTGCTGCTCTCGGTGAAGAGTTCGGTTACCCGATGGGAACCGGTGTACAGGGCAAGATGGCTGCTGCACTTCGTCGCATCGGCTTTGATAAGGTATTCGATACCAACTTCTCTGCAGACCTTACCATCATGGAAGAGTCTCACGAGTTCCTTGACCGTGTACAGAACGGTGGCGTATTACCGCTCATCACTTCCTGTTCTCCGGGCTGGATTAAGTACTGTGAGCACTACTTCCCGGATATGACCGAGAACCTTTCCTCCTGTAAGTCTCCGCAGCAGATGTTCGGTGCTGTGCTTAAGACCTACTACGCAGAGAAGGAAGGCATTGACAAGAACGATATCGTATCTGTCAGCGTAATGCCGTGTACCGCTAAGAAGTTCGAGATCGGTCGTGACGATCAGAACGCTGCAGGCGTAGCTGATGTTGATATTTCCATCACCACCAGAGAGCTTGCAAGACTCATTAAGCGTCTCGGTATTACCTTCAACACCCTTCCGGATGAAGAGTTCGACTCTCCGTTAGGTTCCGGTACCGGTGCTGCAGTTATCTTCGGTGCTACCGGCGGTGTTATGGAGGCAGCTCTCCGTACCGCAGTTTGGAAGCTTACCGGCGAGAAGGACGGCACTCCGATCGAGTTCACCGAGGTTCGTGGTACCGAAGGTATCAAGGAAGCTACCTACGAAGTTGCAGGCATGAAGGTTAACGTTGCAGTTGCCTCCGGCTTAAAGAACGCGAAGGAGCTTCTTACCAAGGTTCAGAACGGCGAAGCTAACTACCACTTCATCGAGATCATGGGTTGCCCGGGTGGTTGTGTAAACGGTGGCGGTCAGCCGCAGGTTGACGCATCCGTACGTAACTTCACGGATATCCGTGCCGTACGTGCTAAGGCTCTCTACGATTACGATGCAGCTAACACGCTCCGCTTCTCTCACGAGAATCCGGATGTGAAGGAGCTTTATAAGAGCTATCTCGGTGAGCAGTGTAGCCACAAGGCTCATGAGCTTCTCCATACGACCTACGTAAAGAGAAAGATTCATAATCTGTAAGATTTAGCCGAAAGGTTTCTGAGGGACCCGCGCATTGCGCGGGTCCTTTGTTATGCGCGGCTACCCGTTCTTACAAGTGGAGAAGGTTATGCAAGACCGAAACAAGGGCATAGAGTATCTTTCGTAGCCTTCCCGAAGGGGCGCGCTTTTAGCGTAGTCGAAATCACCTTTTAGAGCGGCTTAGGCTTGAAGCCGCTCCTGAAAGGCTTAGCCGCTCTTAAAGGAAGTTTGACGGAGCGTTGCGCTCAGCAAGAAAGATACTCTAT
>JAFTPY010000310.1 GCA_017463035.1 Lachnospiraceae bacterium | reverse complement strand
TTCGTATCTGTTCTCCGTCCCGTTGCCGCTCAATCGCTTCCGTGGTGTCCGCTGTCGGAATCTGATTTTCCTCTTCCTCGGAAAACATTGTAACTCTGCGTGTGTATGCACTTTTCAAATAATCCTTGCAGGTATTTACCGTAATACGCAGTATCCATGTCTTCACGGAGCTTTCCCCCCGGAACTCCGACAGATTGGCATTCACTTTGATAAACACTTCCTGAAAAATGTCCTCTGCCGTGTCATAATCCTTCACATAACTGTACGCCATACGAAGCACATCGTTTCCGTATGTACGCATTAACTGTTCCAGATCCATGGTCTCCTGTATCTCCTCGGTCTGCAGCCGCCGGATTTCCGGGTCTGCTTTTTTGTTCATACGTTACCCCCTATCAGAAAGACGAAATTCCTTTTCCTTCGGTTCCGCTTTTTTAATAATTTTTTCTTTCTTTTTTTCGATTGATAAAAAATATCGCAAATACAACCACAATCACTGCTACAACAGCCAGTACTACGATTTGATGCGTTTTTAACAACGGAGAGCTCACCGCATTATCATGCAGTTCCTCATCCAGTACCCAGTCCAGACAGTTAATCATCACTCTGGTACGGGTCGCGGCATAGTCCCGTACTACCGTCATATTGTAATCAATGGGATGGCGTTCCCCGTACTTTAAATACTTTTCTGCCACCAACGGTTTATATAGTTCTGTCAAAGCATCCACCTTTTCCAAAACGGCGGTTGCCCGGAAATTCGTATTCAACAGTTCGATAAAGCGGGCTTTGAACTGCGTTTTAAATCCTTCATTTTTTAAAAATGCACGAAACAGACAGGTCAGCACATCCCGGTACGGCTGTTCTCCTCTTTGATCTGCCACCATGGACGCAATTACCTGTTCCTCTACCGGATGTCCGTAAAGTCCGAACCCAAAGTCCGTATCAAACAACAGCCAGCGGATTTTACCGTCCAGTCCGTATTCCGCCGACGGTTCTCCGGTATAACGCCATGCCTCACAATTATTATGAGGCCAGTCCGTATTGCCGCAATACATTTCCACACAAAGATAATCAATAAAATTCTCTATATCAAAATACTCCTGTGCCTTTGCATACATGGCAGGGTCGCTCATATCATTTAGAGTCACAAAACCATAGGCTTCTTCAAAAAATGCCGCCTCCTCTTCCGGTCCCTCTTCCATCTCAACGTAAAATACATCTTCACCGGCAGGCGGTAAGATTACCTTTCCGTCACCGTCTTTATTATATTTAAAACCGTAAACAGCCACATCCTCTTCCGCACAGTTATAGTGTGACGCAAGATACCGGTCGTCCATACGCTCTCTGATATTTAAAATCCCATAGAACTCACCGTTTAAAAATACCACCGCCGGCTGATAGGCCTGTACATCCAGAGAAGTTCCCACCATCAGTGACTGGGTCAGGATATCCCGGAAAAAGGTTACCTCCCAGGCATCGCTTTCGTTTCCGCCGCCCCGCAGCACAAGACGCTTGAACTTTTCGATATTCTTCCGTTCTCCGTTTTTTTCCGTAGCGGGAATCAATCCGCCCGAAAAGAAATCATAATTAAAGCTTTTCTGTGTATCATATTCGGAACGGGCATAGACACGTAATGACTTCATCTCAAACCGTCTGGAATAGGCACCGTTTACCCGGACACCCACATTCAGGGAAAGCTTTCGTGTTCCTTCCGGCAGAAAATACTCAAAGTGAGCCGGACGTTCCCAATCCCGTCCCTTTTCTTCGTAATTTGTAAGAATGCCTGTTTCTTCTCCGTAAAGATGCTCCGGCTCCGTAACCAAAGAAATCACCGGAACCTCATACCATTCCGTCATTTTCCTTGCCACAAAATAAGAACCGGTCTGTATATCACTGTACAGTCCTTCAGACGTTACCGCCACCGCACGAACCACCGTTGCGGACGGCAGACCGTTTCCCTTTGTCGTACCACAAGATTCCACCGGAATCGGTCCGGTATAAGAGAACGTATTCCCCTCTCCCTGCACCGGTTCCGATCCATCCAAAGTATAATACACCTCCGTACCTTCCGGAACCGTCAGCTCCAAGTCAAATCTGCCGTCGTAAAAGCCGGGAAGCACGGAAAACTCCGGTGCCGGAATCTCACTCGGTACAAAAATATCCTCTTCCGCGCCGTAAACCGTAACTGCTCCGACATTTTCGGAATCCTGCAAACCTTGTATCGAAGCACCGGCTCCGAACACAACACTAATGCCAAATACAAGCAATCCCGACACAAGCTTCGCAAGTCCGCGACAACTGTTTTTTCCACTCTTTTTTTCGTTTTGTCCCATAGTACCCTCCCCTTCTTTTTCTTTAGTTCTTTTCTTTAGTTCTTTGCAAACTCCGTCAGCTTTAAGCCCTCGTTACGCTCCAATACGGTGCGGATACTCCACTCGTGAGTGAAAAGAAGTAACGGTCTGTCCTTTAAATCCTTTACTCTCTTGGAGTCCGTCGTAATATTTAACTTCGCCACATCAATCCCGTCATTTTCAATCCAACGGATATATTCATAAGGAAGCGGGTCCATACGAATTTCCACACCGTACTCGGACTCCAGGCGGAATCGAAGCACGTCAAACTGCAGCACGCCAACAACGCCCACGATAATTTCTTCCATACCGGTATTAAACTCCTGGAAAATCTGAATCGCACCCTCCTGGGCAATCTGGGACACGCCCTTAATAAACTGCTTCCGCTTCATGGTATCCACCTGACGAATCTTCGCAAAATGCTCCGGAGCGAAGGTCGGGATACCTTCATAGTCACTCTGCTCTCCCGGTGCGCATACCGTATCTCCGATGGAGAAAATGCCCGGGTCGAATACACCGATAATATCTCCGGCATAGGCCTCTTCCACAATCTTTCTGTCCTGTGCCATCATCTGCTGCGGCTGGGACAAACGAATCTTCTTACCACCCTGGACATGATTTACTTCCATACCGGCCTCAAACTTACCGGAACAGATACGCATAAATGCGATACGGTCACGGTGGGCTTTGTTCATATTCGCCTGAATCTTAAATACAAAGGCGGAGAAGTCATGCTCCAAAGGTTTAATCACACCACTCTTCGCGTTACGCGGAAGCGGCGAGGTGGTCATCTCTAAAAAGTGCTCAAGGAACGTCTCTACACCGAAATTGGTAAGGGCGGAGCCGAAGAACACCGGTGTCAACTCACCGGCACTGACTCTTTCCAAATCAAACTCACTGCTGGCACCATCCAACAGCTCAATCTCGTCCACCAGATTCTGATGATTTTCTCTGCCTATAATCTCATCCAAGTTCGCATCACCGAGGGTCGCCTCGATTTTTTCCACTTCATTCTGACCGTTATTTGCGGCGATAAACCGGGTAATGGTCTCCGTATCTCTGTGGTACACACCCTTAAAATTCTTACCGGACCCAATCGGCCAGTTCATCGGACAGGTGCGGATTCCCAGCACATTTTCAATCTCATCCAGAAGCTCGAAGGTATCTCTCGCCTCGCGGTCCATCTTATTCACAAAGGTAAAAATCGGAATATGACGCATGACACAAACCTTGAAGAGCTTCTTGGTCTGCGCCTCAACACCCTTGGATGCATCAATAACCATGACCGCGGAATCCGCCGCCATAAGGGTACGGTACGTATCCTCGGAGAAATCCTGATGCCCCGGGGTATCCAGAATATTGATGCAGTATCCGTCATAATTAAACTGCATCACGGAAGAAGTAACGGAAATACCTCTCTGCTTTTCGATTTCCATCCAGTCGGAAACCGCATGCTTCGCGGTCTTCTTTGCCTTAACGGAGCCTGCCAGATTAATGGCACCTCCGTATAACAAAAGCTTCTCCGTCAGTGTGGTCTTACCGGCATCCGGGTGGGAAATAATCGCAAAGGTACGTCGTTTATTTATTTCATTGCTGTGGTTCATAATTGCCTCCTGCATATTGTTCTCTTTTTATAAGCAGCCCTTCTTCCTTTTTCCATTTTCAGGGCATACCATGACATCTTATTTTACATGATTTTCCTGCGATATGCAAGGGGCGCTTTCGAAAACCCTCTCTCCTCTCTTTTTCTTGCTCCGTATACCGCTCTACTCCCAAGCACTCTTGTCAATTACTTTCCCTTATGTTAGTATGAATACAGAGCTTCCGATTCATTTATCGGACTTCATATTCCATTATCCGGGAGGTGCCTATGAAACGATTGTTACTTTTTCAACCGAGTGTGGAAACCCTGCACTTTTTCTCCGACCGTCTGGCGGAGGAATATGTAAAAATGGGCTATGAAGTACGTCTTGTCCGCATTCACGAGCCTTTTTTCGGCACGGAAAAGATAATCGATTTTATTAAAGGACACGAAATCGTAATGATTACCTTTAATTATCACGGCATCCAGCGGGAAGCCATTTTCCACACTCCGGAGGGCGAGCTTTTCTGGGACAAATACGATGTAGCCTGCATTAACATCATCGTGGACCATCCGTTTTATTATTATGAAGAATTGAAGTATTTACCGAAACGGTATTTGCAGATTTGTATTGATGAAGACCATACGGATTATATGAAGCAATTTTATCCGGAAATTCGCCTGGGCGAAACCATGCCCCTGGCCGGATGCGATTACCGTGCCTCCTTCGGTGGCGGAGCCCCTTTCTCTTTGAGAGATGATGTAATCGACCCGTCCCTGTGGATTCCGAACCTGACAGGAAACACCGTTCCGCAACTTTCCATTGCGGAACGTTCTACTCCAGTAGTATTCACAGGATGTTATACACAACCCGACTTTTTTCTTCCTTATATGAGTCGTAACGGAGCGGAATACGACGCCTTTTATCACGGGATCCTGGATGATTTACTGGCAGATCCGGACCAATGCATCCACACGGTGTATTTACGTCACCTGAATCGGGAGTTGCCGGAACTCACCACAGAAGATTTAAGAAATGTCATGAATAAAATGATTTTTCTTGACTTATGGATTCGTTTTTCCTTCCGGGGCAAAGCAATACAGACCCTGGTGGATGCCGACGTCCCGGTACACTGTATCGGCGCCGGCTGGGAAACCCTTTCCGTCAAAAACAAAAACAGACTCACCTACACGGAATACTCCGATACGGAAGTCTGCCTAAAAGCAATCTCCGAAGCAAAAATCTCCTTAAACGTCATGCCTTGGTTTAAGCGAGGTGCCCACGACCGCATCTATAGCTCCATGCTAAACGGTACCGTATGCGTCACCGATAAGAGCCGATACCTGACAGAGCATTTTACCGACGGCGACATGCTTCGCTACTACGATTTAAAGAACCTTTCCGCATTACCGGACATGGTCACAAACCTTCTGAACCGTCCGGATGAGATGCAGCAGATAGCGGACAGAGCAAAAAAATACGCGAAGGAGCATCTTACTTGGAGGCAGTATGCAGAAAAGTTGGTACTGTACTTTTCGGAGGTGTAACCCCTTAGATAATATAGATATTCAGAAGAATATGGGCTGTCGCATAGCAGCGGCTTCCTTTGTATTGAACAGGTGCCTGAAAAGGTGTAAAAGCACAGTCCCTCCTTTGTATTTTCTTTATTACACTTCAAATCAAGCAGGACTTACGAATCTCTTGCCTCTTTGAACATTACGCAGGATAGTAGACTTTCTTATTACTTCGATTGCCTGTCAGCTACGCCCGGACAGGAGGTCCGGGCGAGCCCGCCATAAGGCACGGATGCCGCATCAGGGCGGTTGCGTCACCTATAAAAAACTTCCCCGAAGTAATTAGAAAGACTCTATCCGGAGTACGAGAAAAGAGGAAGAAATTCGTAAGACCTGCTTATTGATAAACTATAAAAGAAAATACAAGAGAGGGACAGCCCCATACACATTCAGGCACCGTCCCCACCAAAAAGGGCCGTCGCCTATGCGACAGCCCTTACACTCCTACTTTTCAAGCTTTGCGGAAATCTCACCGATAACCCGGCGAATCTCTTCTTCCTCCAACGGCTTCGTCAGGAACTCCTCCGCACCGGCTTTCACCGCCTGCATCAGATTGTTCTTCTGGCCTGCTGCCGTAATCATAACAACCTTAGCATTTTCATCTTCATGCTTAATCAAAAGCAAGGACTCCAAACCGTTCATCACCGGCATGGTAATATCCATTGTCACAATATCCGGACGTAACTCTTTATACTTTAAAAAGCCTTCTTCGCCGTTTACCGCTTCACCGATTACTTCAAGTCCCATTCTGGTCAGCACATCGGTCAACATCTTTCTTGAAGTTTTGGAATCATCTACAACCAATACAGTAATCGCCATGGTACTACCTCCAACCTTTTTTATTTGTAACAACAAAGTTCACTGTAGTATCGCCTATACCGAACGGCATTACAAGAATGCCACTGCCGGATACCGACGCGTTCTCCCCCATCTCCGGCGGCATCAACTCTAATGTGATTCCCTTATTGCTTTGTGCTGTAGCAAATAAACCGCTGATGCAGTTCAACAGCTCACCTACCGCATCCTGTACATCCTCATCTACTTCCGTAAACGTTTCCTTCGCAAAGCCGGATGCTAAACTGCACAAACCGCCCTTCTCGTCGGCAAAGCCTACCTTCCATCCGTCTCCGCCTTCCAACTCCTGAGATACCGGTTTTACCAAATCAACCTTATTCACCAGGGTACCGGTAATCGGATATGCGTGACGATCGATACAACGAACAATCGTCTTTAACGCAACCGTTACGATATCCTCGTAATCTTCTGCCCCCTTCGGCAGGAACAACGGTACAATCTTCTCGATATCACCGCTCTTAATTGCTTCCAGCTCCGTATTGGTGAAACCGTTCTCCACCTGATAGCTTCTCAATACAAGCTGAATCTTGTCCATAGAAACAATACCCTCATCCACTAAAGTCTGTGCAAAGGTCAAAAACTCGTTTCCCTGCATTTTCAAAAGGCTTCCCACCTGGGCATCGGTCAAATATCCCATCTCAACCGCAATATCACCGAAGCGCTTGTCCATAGTCTGCTGCAACCGATTAATTGCATCTGCCTGATCCAAAGTAAGCATACCTTCGGAAACAGCAATCAATCCGAGCTTTACACGAATTTTCTCCTGCATGGAAATCACATGTGATAATTGTTCCTTGGTCATAAAGCCTTCTTCTACCAGGTAGTTGCCTAATAAATAACTGATCATCAAATGCCCCCTTTACATAATTTCACGGTGTTCTGATTTGCTTTCTATCATTATACACTATTTTTTGACAAATTTCCACTAAAAAAAGAAATTAATTTAATATTTTATATTCTTTTTACTTTGTCTTGCACTTTCATAAAAAAACAGGTATACTCCTTTTAGAAACATTGGTATTTTTACCGGAAAGGACCCTACTTATGGCTACTATCAAACCTTTTTACTGTATCCGCCCTACCGCGGAGCTGGCACATCGCGTTGCCGCATTACCTTATGACGTTTACAACCGCAGCGAAGCAAAAGCGGTAGTTGCGAAAGACACTCTCTCCTTTTTAAATATCGACCGCGCGGAAACCCAGTTTCCGGATGACGTGGATACTTATGCGGATTGTGTTTATGCAAAAGCTGCCGAGCTGTTAAATGCCCGCATTGCCGACGGTACCTTTGTTACCGACACCACCACCAATTACTATATTTATGAGCTTACCATGGACGGCCGCACCCAAACCGGTATCGTTGCCTGTGCCTCCATTGACGATTACATGAACAATGTCATCAAAAAACACGAGAATACCCGTGCCGACAAGGAAGAAGACCGCATCCGTCACGTAGACACCTGTAACGCACAGACCGGACCGATTTTCCTTGCCTACCGCAGAAACGAAACCATCTACTCCGTGGT